>PNKF01000119.1 GCA_013822285.1 Gemmatimonas sp. | reverse complement strand
CGTCACGAGCGCGCCGGCGGCTTCGTTCACCGACTGATGGTCCTTCTTCACCATCTCGGCGAACTCGCGGACCTCGGCGTTCTGGCTCTTGGCCAGCGCCATGTCGGCGTACTGGATATCGATCGTGTTCGCGGTGACCACGATGGCCGCGATGTTGGCGTCGCTGATCGCGGGGGCCGGCGTCTCGGCGGCAGGGCGAGCGCAGGCAGACACGACGAGCGCGAACGCGATGACGAAGGAAGTACGAAGCATGATGGAATCACTCGAGGGATGAGAGGAAGAATCTACGGACAAACCGTGTTGCGTGAATAAACGGCATGTACCAGCCTGCGGTGCCCGCGATGTTATGCTGTGATGGCGCTCGTGATGGCGCTCGCGCGACGCATGCGACGTAGGTCACGAAGATCGCGCGGAGTCCTATCCGCGACCAGATTATGACGATTCCTCAGCCGCGACTTCCTCATGACTGACACCCGCTCCGCTTCACGCCGCAGCTTCCTCGCCACCTGCTCCGCGCTTGGCATCGGTGGCTCGCTCTTGCCCGGGGTGCTGTGGGCGAAGGTCAGCGAAGGCGCCGAGATCACGACGGCGACCATAGCCGCCGCAGAGGAGATCGCCGGCGTGCAGTACTCGGAACCCGAACGCGAGCAGATCGTCGCGGCGCTGCGCCGTCAGGCCACCCAGGTCGCGGAACTCCATGCGGTCACGCTGCCGAATGCGGTGTCGCCGGCCATCGCGTTCTCTGCGTTGCCGCGGCCGAGCGCGTTGCCGAAGGGTGAGAGTCGTCCGCCGATACTGACGCGCCGTCCCGCGGCGTCGCTGCCTCCGAGCGACGCGGATCTCGCGTTCGCCTCGCTCGCGACACAGGCCGATCTGCTGCGGCGTCGTCTCGTGACGTCGGCGCGATTGACCACGCTGTATCTCGATCGCCTCGAGCGACACAACCCGCGATTGCTGTTCGCGACAAGTCTCCTGCGGGAGCGAGCCCTCGCGCGGGCGCGTGCGGCAGACGCAGAGATCGCGCGTGGCCGGTACCGTGGACCGTTGCACGGCATCCCGTGGGGCGCGAAGGATCTCTTGGCTGTCGCGGGGGCGCCGACTACCTGGGGCGCGGCACCGTTCAAGGAGCAGCGCTTCGACACCGATGCGACGGTCGTGCAGCGGCTCGACGCAGCGGGTGCCGTGCTTGTGGCGAAGCTCACGCTCGGCGAGCTGGCGATGGGCGACGTGTGGTTCGGTGGCATGACGCGCAATCCGTGGAACCTCGAGCAGGGCTCGAGTGGCTCCTCCGCCGGCTCCGCCTCGGCGACGGCGGCGGGCTGCGTGGCCTTCGCCATCGGCTCAGAGACCTTGGGATCGATCTCGTCGCCGAGCACGCGCTGTGGCGTGACGGGTCTGCGACCGACCTTCGGCCGCGTGCCGCGCACCGGCGCGATGGCGCTGAGCTGGACGATGGACAAGCTCGGCCCGATCGCGAGGTCGGCCGAAGACTGCGCGCTGGCGTTCAGCGCGCTGCATGGTCCTGACGATCAGGATGCGACGGTGCATGCGGCGCCGTTCCGTTGGGACGGCAACGCCAGCGTGCGCGGCCTGCGCGTCGGGGTGATGCGCGCCGACTTCGAACGGCAGACGATCACCAAGCCCTTCGATACCGCCGCCCTCGACGTGCTCGCGAGCCTCGGCGTGACCTTCGTGGACGTCGAGGTGCCGGCTCAGCCGTACAATGCGATGCGGCTGATCTTGAACGCGGAAGCGGGTGCGGCCTTCGACGATCTCGTGCGCAGCGGTCGCGCCGCCGAACTGGTCAGCCAAGGACCGAACGCGTGGCCGGCGACGTTCCGCGCGGCACACTTCATTCCCGCCACGGATTACATCAACGCGAACCGCGTGCGCACGCAGACAATGCAGGCCTGGGATGCCGTCATGCAGCGGGTCGATGTGATCGTCGCGCCGACGAACTCCGGACAACTGCTGGCGACGAACCTGACGGGGCATCCGGCGGTCATTCTTCCGCACGGATTCCGCGAGAACGGCACGCCTGTGTCACTGACCTTCATCGGGCGACTCTTCGATGAAGACACGCTGCTGCGCGTCGCCCATGCGTATCAGCAGCGCACGGATTTCCATCTCAAGCGGCCGCCGGCACTCGACTGATCGAGTGGGTGGCGTCTGCACGGCGGCGCGTGGCCTCGCGCTACGCGCCGTTTCGCGTGCGCAGCGTCTGTGCGATGACGGCGAGCGCGACGGCGCCGACGAGGCAGACGGCCACCAGCGTCGCGGTGTCGCGTTGCACGAAGCCCACTCCGAGCAAGACGGTGCCGACGGCGTAGGGCAGTTCGGCAAGCATCAGGGCCGCGAGATAGCGGCTCAGGGGATACCGCGCGAGTCCGAGGAGGTAGCCCGGAATCTCGGACGGCAGCGCGAGCTGGAAGAGCAGCACCGACGAGAACGACGGACGCTTGTCGAGCAGGTGCTGGTATCGACTGAGCGTCTCGTTGGCGACGATCCAGCGCAGGACGGGACGACCGAAGAGCGCGGCGAGTGTCCACGCCGTGACGCCGCCGATGGTCCAGCCGATCCACAGCATGACAGCGGTGAGCGTAGCGCCCCATGCATACACCGCTGCGGGCACCAGGACCGCGCTGGAGACGAAGCCAAGCATCGCCGACAGGGCCGACAACCCGATGAACGCCAACGGGCCGCCGACCGGATGAGCCGCAATCACGCGCTTGGCGGTTTCGAGCACCTCAAGCAGTTCCGTGTGCAGCGTGTCCGACCGGCCCAGCGCAATCAGTCCGCCGACGAGTGTGACGAGCAGTACCGCCCGCGTCGCGAGCGGTCGCAGGCGATCAACCGTCAGCCGAAGTCTGTGCACGCCTCAAGGTACGCGAGCGCCGGGACGTTGCCCACCTCCGGGCGCCATGCCGCCGCCCGGAAAGCCCATCTGCGCATTCTTGATGCGCGGCGGCACGCGATCCCATTGCTCGGCTGTCAGCACTTCGCGCAGTGCGGTCAGTGATTCGGTCCGGATGCGCTGCGCATCGCCGATCGGGCCCTGCAGTTGCTGCAGAGCCGCTTGCGGATCGGCGTTGTTGCCCAGCCGCTGGACGCGCGCCTGCACCTCGACGGCCAGCGTGTTGATGCGGCCATCGAAGGATTCGCGCAGTGCGTCGAGCCGGGCGACCTGCGTGGAGTCGAGGCGCAGCGAATCGCGCAGCGCGAGCGTCTGCTGGAAGGGATTCTGCGCGACGCGGCGAATCAGTCCGCCGACATCGCCACCGCCAAGCGGGCCTCCACCCTGGCCACCGCGGCCGCCGCGCGCCGAGGCCTGCGCGGCGAGCATGGCATCGCGCACGCGATCGGGGCCGATGGTGTAGCGCATCTGCAGCGCGACCTGGAAAGGATTGAGCTGCTGTCCGACACCGCGGCCGGCAGCGCCCGCACCAGTCGCATCACCGAAGCGCTGGTTCACCGCATAGGTGAAGCGCTGCTGTGCCGCATCGAAGCCCGTGACGTAGAGCAAGTTGGGGTCAATGCGGCGTGGCTGGCCCCAGCCTTCTTCGACGCGGCCGTTGACGAGGCGATCGAGCCCGGCGAGCGGGTTCACGAGTTGCAGCGAGATCATCAAGTTGCGCTTGAGGCCGAAGCGATCGGGCCGATAGTTGAGGCGCAAGTCCACGGACGGGAACCACGGCGCCTGGCAGCTGTTGCGGGCGGCGACCCGCCCGAGCTGTCCTTCGAGGCATTCGCGCACGCGCGGCGACGAGGCATCGAGCAGGGACTGCATGGATGCCGCGAGCGCGGGATCGGCCGTGACGGCCGGATCAAAGACGAAGGCCCGGTCGTTCCGCGCGCCGTCACCATTGATGTCGTTGGCGACGCGTGGCGTGTACGGCTGTCCGCTCGTCGCGCGAGCGACCATCGTGAACTCCACGGACGGATGCAGCGGCATCGTGACCGTGGTGACGATCACGTGCCGGCGCTCGAGATCGCTGGTGCCCCATGGCGTGGCATTCGGATCGTCTGCGGTCGTCGGCGAGGCAAAGGCCTGCTGCGCGTTGCAGCAGGAGAACGATGATTGATCACGCGAGCGGGCGTGCGTATAGCTCGCGCTGAGCAGCATGCCATTGCGCAGGAAGCCGTTGACGCCGAGCGTCGCCTGGCGCGTGTCGGAACGCAGGCCCGAGCCGACGGCGAACACGGAGCCGTAGTCGGCATCGCGGCGCGAGCCGAGGCTGTTGACGATGCCCGTCGCCGGCACGATGGACGTGGTCGGGACGAATACGGGCCGATTGCCTTCGTCGGCAAGCGTGAACTGCGGCGTCGCGTCGAAATTGAGGTCGCGCACGCCGTACAGCGCCATGCCGAGTGCGTAGGAGAGATCGAGGTTGACGTTGAGGCGCTCGAAGAAGCGGCGCTGTACGCCGAGCGAGGCGCGCCATGAGCGCGGCGCGACGAAGTCGTCGTCGAAGGTCGTGACGTTCGGCCGCTGCGTGATGACGGGCGCGGCACCACCACCGCTCACGCAGGTGGTGGGGATCAATGCGGGATTCCCGAGATACGCCGTCCAGTCTGGCGTCGGCACCTCCGAGCCCACGCAGATCAGCTGCGACTCACCGCTTGGCAGACCCGTGGCGTCGATGGCTCCCGTGAACAATCCGCTGGGCGCACGACCGCGAAACTCACCGATGCCGCCGCGGATGATCGTCGTGGCGAGACCCGCGAACGGTCCACCGCCGCCTCGATCGGCGCCGCCACCGGCGCCTGGCCGCGCGCCCGGCTGCTGAGCCTGTGGCGGAAGCCCGAGCGTCCACGTGAAGCCGACACGCGGACTCAGGTGCGTTTCACTCGGGAATCGATCGGTGCGCCGGCCGAAGTCAGCATCGACCGCCGGATTGTATGCGGGTTCGCCGCTGTAGCTCGAGTGCTCGAGCCGCGCGCCGTACGTGAGCTGCAACGCCCGCGACACGCGCCAGGTGTCGCCAAGGTAGAGCGCGCCGTTGAGGATGCCGCCGTTGCGTTCCGACGGCGCCAGCGTGCGGGTGAACTGCACCGGCGTGTTGGCCTCGAGGTCGGCGAGCGAATTGTACGTGAAGGTGCCGCTGCGGTTCGTCGCGTAATCCTGGTTGTAGCGACTCGCGTTGAGCAGCGCGCCGAACTTGAGGCGATGTGCGCCGTCGTTGGAGATCCAGGAGAGCTCGTTGGTCGCTTCGAGCTGGTCGTTCGCGATGTCCTGCGGCAAGGCGCCGTTGCCGCCGAAGCTCAGCGCGGATACGCCGCGCGAGCCGTCGGCGAAATCCGAGACCACCTGCACACGCCCCGACGGCGCGACGAGATACGGCCGCGTATCGCGCTCGTCGAGCGCACCGTAGAGGCGGAACTCATTGATGAGCCCGTTGTCGAACTGTGAGATCAGCGAGGCGAGGACACCGCCGCCGAGCGAGTTGAGGTCGCCGCCATAGTGCGGCACGCTGAGGGCCGAGATGCGCTGGCCATCCTGCACGCCGAAGCGCCAGTCGCCGCGCAGGGTCAGCGTGTGCTTGTCGCTGAGGACCCAATCGAGCCGTGCGAGCGTGGAGAGATTCTCAGAGATTCGCCGCGACGGCACGCCGTCGACGCGCGGAGAGAGTCCGGCGCCCTCGACGAGATCCAAGAAGCGCGCCGCCGAGTCTTCGCTCACGCCGAAGCGCTGAAAGATCGTTTCGTTGGCGTTGAGCAAGCTCTGCAGCCCGTCGGAGCGCGCGCGGAACTGCGCAGAGCCGAACCAGAACACGCGATCCTTCACCACGGGGCCACCGAGGCCGAAGGAATATTGGTTCTGCGTGTAGGGCTGTCCGAACTGGATCGATTCTTCGTCGTAGAACTGCATCTCGGGCGTGCGCAGGTCATAGCCCAGCGAGCCCTGCAGCACGTTGGTGCCGCTGCGCGTGGTGCTGGAGACTTGGCCGCCCGTGAACTGCCCGCGCGCGACGTCGTAGGTCGAGGTCACCACGCGGCTCGTGCGCACCGCTTCCTGCGGCACGCTGCCGCTGCCGAACGAAAGGCCGTCGAGCGTGACTTGGTTCTGGTCCACGCGCTGGCCGGCAACGGAGAACGCCGAGGCGCTCGAGTCACTGCCGCCCAGCGTCACCACACCGGCGCTGAGTCCCGCGAGTGCGGTCGGGTCCGTGGCGTCCACGGGCAAGCGATACAGCTGTTCACCGGTCAGCACCCGCTCGGTGGTGCCGGGTGTCGGGCGATCCGCGTTGCTCTGGAGCGGGCCGCGCGCGGCCTGCACCACGAACTGCTGCAGCTGTTGGGCGGACTTCTGCAGGCGGAGGGTCACCTCGAGCCGGTCTTCATCGGACTGCCGGATCACGGTGACCGTCGACGGGGCGTACCCGATGGCGCGCGCCGTCACGCGGTACTGGCCGCTGCCGTCGGGGAAGAGAATCGTGAACTGCCCGCGGTCATTCGTCGTGCGGCCGCGCGTGGTCTGGGTCTCGACCGACATGGCGTCCACCCGGGCCCCCTCAATGGGCTTGCCCTCGGTGTCGAGCACGCGCCCGACGATGATCTCTGTGCCGTTGCCCGTTTGGGCCGCCAGCGGCCGGAGGGCGAGGAGAGCGAGGGCGAGCAGGCGGAATGAACGCATCACGGGCGGTGGGTGCCGAGGCGGGATGCGGATCAGACGTTCGGCGCGGCCCGGGCGTTCACGGCCGCCCTGGGCCCCGGGCCCCGTTCGGTTGAGGACGGGGGCTCAGCCCACTAGTTTCCAAGGACTT
>PNKF01000118.1 GCA_013822285.1 Gemmatimonas sp. | reverse complement strand
CTCCCTCAGGATACCCCTCGGAGCTTACTCCGTCAAGCTGTTCACCGAGTAGATACAGGCGATCTGGCGACCCGCATCACCGGCCCGATGCGAGAACAATTCGCCGTTGTCGCACTTGGTGCACTCGCCGCTGGCGCTCCACCGCGCGACACCCAGCTGGCTCGCCTGCTCCGCCAGCAAGGCGCGCAGGTCCACGCGCCGGGGACGCTTGGTCTCCCAACCGGTCAGCTGCTCATACACGTCGGTACCGACCTCATAGCAGCGCCCACAGATGCTCGGCCCCAGGTGCACCTGGCACTCGTCCACCGGAAACCCGAGCTGCGCGAACAGGCGCAGGGCCTGCGGGAGGATGCCGGCCGCGACGCCCCGCCAGCCGGCGTGCACGATGCCCACCGTGCCGCTGGGATGCGCAATGAAGGCGGGCACGCAGTCGGCGATGGTGACCGCGGCCGCACCGGCCCCGATGACGATGTGGCCATCGGCGCCCTCGATGCGTACCCAGCCGTCGAAGGGCGTGTCGTGCACCAGCACCTTGGTGCCGTGGACCTGCAGCGCGGAGGCGAGACGTGGTGCGCCGACCCCCGCCAACGCCTGATGCAGCGCGATCCAGCGCGCGCGGGCCTGCTCGCGCATCGCCTCGTCGGCCGCGCTCAGGTTGAAGTCGCCGGCGGCGCGTGTGGTCGTGAAGGCGCGCACGCCCCAGCGCTCGAACGCCGGGACGTCGAGCCGCGGCGGCAACGGCGCCACGGTCACGCGCGCTCCATCCCGCAACCCGCCATCAGCCGTTCGCGACGCGCTGGATGCTCGCGCCGAGTGCGTTGAGGCGCTCGTCGATGCGCTCGTAGCCGCGCTCGATCTGGCCGATGTTGTTGATGACGCTGGTGCCCTTGGCGCAGAGCGCCGCGATGAGCATAGCCATGCCGGCCCGGATGTCCGGGCTCTCCACCTGCGCGCCGCGCAGCTGCGTGGGGCCGCTGACCAAGGCGCGATGCGGATCGCAGAGCACGATGCGCGCGCCCATGCCGACGAGCTTGTCGACGAAGAACAAGCGCGACTCGAACATCTTCTCGTGGATGAGGATGATGCCCTCGCACTGTGTCGCCGTGACGATGGCGATGGACATCACGTCCGCCGGGAAGGCGGGCCAGGGCTGGTCCTCGAGCTTCGGCACGGCGCCGCCCAGGTCCGAGCGAATGCGCATGTCCTGCTCGGCCGGCACGATCAGGTTCGCGCCGCTGATCTCGGTGGTCACGCCGAGTCGGTCGAAGCCCATCCGCACCGAGCGCAGGTGCTGCACGCCGGCATCTTCGATGACGAGGCGCGAGCGCGTGACGGCGGCAAGGCCGATGAACGAGCCGACTTCGATGTGGTCCGGCCCGATGCGGAAGCTCCCGCCATGCAGTCGGCGGCCGCCGTGGATCGTGAGCACGTTGGAGCCGATGCCCTCGATCTGTGCGCCGAGCGCGACGAGCATGTCGCAGAGGTCCTGCACGTGCGGCTCCGACGCCGCGTTGTGCAGGATCGTCGTGCCGGTGGCGGCGACGGCCGCCATGATGGCGTTCTCCGTGCCCGTGACCGACGGCTCGTCGAGGAAGATGTCCGCGCCCCGGAGCGCCTTAGCCCGGAACACGATACGCTCGCCGAACTCGTGCGTGGCCCCAAGGGCCTCGAGCGCGAGGACGTGCGTGTCGAGGCGGCGGCGGCCGATGACATCACCCCCCGGCGGGGCCAGCGTGACCTCGCCGCAGCGGGCGAGCAAGGGCCCGGCTAGCAGGATGGACGCGCGGATGCGGGCGCAGAGATCCGGTGGCAGGGTGTCGCCGCGCAGCGATTTTGCGTGGATCACCAGTGTATTCGCGGCGGTCCAGTCGGCGCTGGCCCCCGCCGCGCGCACGAGGCTGAGCAGCGACTCGATGTCGCGGATGCGCGGGACGTTCTCGAGCGTGACCGGCTCGTCGGTGAGCAGGGCGGCGCAGACGATGGGGAGGGCCGCGTTCTTGTTGCCGGTCGGCCGGATGCTGCCGGCGAGGGGCCGGCCGCCCTCGACGATGAACTGGGGCTGGGACATAGCCGCACAATATATGCTTGACGCCACGCGAGCGTCTGGAGAGTGTTCCTTATGTTCTTCCTGCAAGTCGCCGCCGTCGCGGACACGATGATCGTCCGCCAAGTCCCGCCGGTGCGCACGGCGTTCGAGCAGCTCGTCTTCGTCGCCTCGGGGCTGACGTCGATCCTCACGCTGCTCGTCGTGCTGGTCATCCTCGTCATGCTGCTCGGCATGCGGCAGGCCGCGATGGCGCTGCAGGCGAAGCTCGACGAAGTCCTGACCGAGCTGCGGCCGCTGACGCAGAATGCGAATGCGGCCTCGCAGGACCTGCGTGAGGCGACGGCGATGGCCAAGGCGATGGTGGCGGAGTCGCGTGAGACCGTGTCGCTGGCGAATGCGCGGGTGCGGGAGACGGTGGACGACCTCACGGACCGTGTGTCGGAGCTCTCGGCGATCATCGGCAAGGTGACGCGCCTCGCGACGCGCATCGCGTCGGTGACGGCCACGGCGGTCGGTGGCATCAAGGCGGGCGCGAAGATCTTCGGGATCGGCCGCAAGAAGCCCAAGGCGGGCGCGGTCGCGCGTGAGCGCGACGAGATGCCGCGATTGCGGCGCCGTCGCTGAGCGCGGCAGGCGAGGCTGAGGTGCCAGGCACGCGGATGCAGCAACCTCGCCGAGCGGCGCGGGCGCGGACCGCGCTTCGCCTGCTCCTCGGCGCCTGCCTGCTGTTGCTGCTGACCCCGACCGACGCGCTGGCCTGGACGCCGGGCACGCACGTCATGCTCGGCGAGGCCCTGCTCCGCTCCGCCGACCTGCTACTGCCGGCGGCGCTGGCGCAGTTGTTGAAGGCGCACCCCTTCGAGTTCCTCTACGGATCCATCGCCGCGGACACGAGCTTCGCCAAGCGCTACGCGAAGGTCGGGCGCCACTGCCACTACTGGCACGTCGGCGACGAGATCCTCGACCGCGCGCGCGACGACGCGCTGCGCGCCTTCGGCTACGGCTACCTCGCGCATCTCGCCGCGGACGTGGTGGCGCACAACCACTTCGTCCCGCATCAATTGGCGATTTCCAGCGCGACTAGCGGCGCGGGACATGCTTATTGGGAGGCGCGCTTTGAATCGGCGCTGGGCGAGCAGTGGTCGCGGCGGGCCCGCGAGGTGATCCTGCTCGACCACGGTCAGGCAGACGAGCATCTCGACCGCATCCTCTCCCCGACGATCTTCAGCACGCCGACGAACCGACGGATCTTCCGCGGCATGGTGCATGCGTCGGACGTCGGCGCGTATCAGCGCGTGCTGGGCCTGATGGCCGCCAACAGTCGTTGGCCGTTGCGCGGTCCCACGGTGAGCGCGCACGTGGATCGCGCCTTCGACCACATCGTGGACCTCTTCGTGCGCGGCGAGCAGGCGGTGGCGCGGAAGAGCGATCCGAGCGGCGAGGACGCCCTCCACGAAGCGAAGCTGATTCGCAAAGGCGCCTTGGAACGCGGCGGCGAGCGCGCGGCACGCAAGGACGCGGCCGAGCGCTTTGCGCTGCCCGCCGCCGAGTTGCCCTTCGTGACGAAGCTGCCACGCCCGCTCTACGAGCCGCCGGCGGGCCTCGCGAGCTAGCCGCGCGACTCGACGACGGAACGCTACGACCCCCTCGCCGCCTGATGCGGCCCAGGGAGGCCGCATCCGTCTATTCGAATGCGCGCGTCAGTCCGGCGAAGGCAATCACCAGCCGCTTGCGACCGATCGATTCGTCGTCGAAGTCCACGGTGACCTTCGCATCCTTCCCGCCCCCGCTGACTTCGGCGATGCTGCCCGAGCCGAACTTGGCATGCGACACCCGCTCGCCCTTGGTGAAGCTCGGCAGGTCCTGCGAGGATTCCTCGTCGGCGACGAAGCTTGGCACGTTGCCGTCGCGCGGCGACCAGGCCGGCTTGGGGCTGCGGGTGAAGCCCGTGGCGCCGGCATCGCGGCTACCGCGGTCGTCCCGCGGGCCACGGCGCCACGAGGGTTCACGGCTCGGGGCGGCGAGACGCGTGGTGCTGCGCAAGCGAATCGTCTTGCGCATCTCGACGCTGGACTCGTCGAGATTGTCGAGCAGGCGCGAGCGCTGCGATTGCACGAAGCGGCCCTCACGCAGGCGCTGGCGCGCCCAGCTCAGATACAAGCGTTCGCCCGCGCGCGTGATGGCCACGTAGAGCAAGCGCCGCTCTTCTTCCATCGCTTCGTTGCTGTCGCCACCGTCGAACTCATCGGCGTAGCGAATCAGCGGAAACAGGCGGTCCTCGAGGCCCGTTACGCAGACGAAGCCGTACTCGAGGCCCTTGGCCGTATGCACCGTCATCATCGTGATCGCGTCGGCATCGGGGCCGATCTGATCGAGCGCGGTCACGAGGGTGACGCTCTGCAGGAAATGGTCGAGCGGACGCAGGCCCACCTCGCCGCCGTCGTCGATGACGACTTCGGCCGCGGAGTTGACGAGTTCGCTCACGTTGGCGAGCCGATCCTCGCCGTCCTTCCCTTCCTTGCGCAGCGCAGCGGAGTAGCCGGACTCCTCGACGATCATCAAGAGCAGGCGATTCACGCTGGTGTCGGCGGCGGCGACGCGCAGGCGATCGACCAGCGCGACGAAGATGTCGAGCGCGTCCTTCAGGGCCGGGCGAATCCCCGGCAGCAGGCCCTGCGCCGCGCGCCGCGACATCTCGAGCAGTGGCACACCGGCCTGTGCGGCTTCCGCGGCGAGCATCTCCACGCTGGTGTCGCCGATGCCGCGCTTGGGCGCCTGCACCGCGCGACGGAAGGCCTCGTCGTCCTGCGGATTGGCGACGAGTCGCAGCCAGGCGACGAGATCGCGGATTTCCTGCCGATCATAGAAGCGTGTCGCGCCCACCAAGCGGTACGGCACGCCGGCGCGACGCATGGCGTCTTCCATGCCGCGACTCTGGGCGTTCGTCCGGTAGAGCACCGCCGCATCCGCGTACTTGCGGCCGCTGCGCCGCCACTCCTGCATGGCCTCGGCGATCGCTTCCGCCTCGTCGCGATCGTCGGCCGCCTCGAGCAGCACGACCTTCTCGCCCCCGCCGCGCGTCGCACGCAGCGTCTTGCCGCGGCGTGCGAGATTGGCGGAGATGACCGTGTTCGCGAGGTCGAGGATGCTCGCCGAGGAGCGGTAGTTCTCCTCCAGCCGCACGACCTTCGCGTTGGGATAATCGCGCTCGAAATCGAGGATGTTGCGGATGTCGGCACCGCGCCAGCCGTAGATGGCCTGGTCATCGTCACCGACGACGGCGACGTTGCGATGCTCGCCGGCGACCAGGCGCACGAACTCGTACTGCGCGCGGTTGGTGTCCTGGTACTCGTCGACCAACACGTGCCGGAAGCGCCGCGCCAGCCGCGTGCGCACGTCGTCGTGCTGCCGCAGGATGCGCACCGGCAGGACGAGCAGGTCATCGAAGCAGACGGCGTTGGCCGCGCGCAGAGTCTCCTCGAGGTCGCGGTACACCTTGGCCGCGGCCTGCGCCTTGCCCGTGCGCGCGAGCTGCTCGAACTCCGCCACGTCGACCAGCGCGTTCATCGCCGAGCTGATCTCGTTGGCGATGCCCTTGGGTTCGTACTCGTCGGCGGAGATGCCGTGCTTCTTCATGAGGCGCTTGATCACGACGAGCAGGTCGCCCTGGTCGTAGATCGTGTACTCGGGCGTGCGGCCCACGAGCTCGGCGTTGGCGCGCAGCAGGCGCGCCCCGATGCCGTGGAAGGTGCCGATCCACATGCCCTTGGGTTCTTCGCCCAAGGCGCGGCCGACGCGCTCGCGCATCTCGCCGGCGGCCTTGTTGGTGAACGTGACCGCGAGGATCTCCTGCGGCAGCACCCCGTGCTCGGCGATCAGGCGCGCGATGCGCGCCGTGAGCACGCGCGTCTTGCCGGAGCCCGCGCCCGCGACGACGAGCAGCGGTCCATCTCCATGTTCGACGGCGGCGCGCTGCGCGGGGTTGAGCGTGGGGAACGGCGTCGCGCCGCTCACCCGAGATGATCCTTGCCGAAGACCGCCGCGAGCGCCGCGGGCAACTGCACGCGACCGTCGGGCTGCTGATAGTGCTCGAGGATCGCCGCGATCACGCGCGGGAAGGCCACGCCCGAGGCGTTCAGCGTCGAGACGAAGCGCGGCTTCTCCCCCGGCGCCGGCCGGAAGCGGATGTTCGCGCGGCGCCCCTGGAACTCCGTGAACAGCGAGCAGCTCGAGACCTCGAGCCACTTGCCCACGCCCGGCGCAAAGACTTCGAGATCGTAGGTCTTGGCGCTGGCGAAGCCCGTGTCCCCGGCGGCGAGCAGCACCACGCGGTACGGCAGGCCCAAGCGTTGCAACACGGCCTCGGCGTGCGAGAGCAGCAACTCCAGCTGCGCCTCGCCGTCCTCGGGCGCGCAGAAGCGCACCAGCTCGACCTTGTCGAACTCGTGCACGCGCAGCAGGCCGCGCGTGTCCTTGCCCGCCGAGCCCGCCTCGCGACGGAAGCAGGGCGAGTAGGCGCAGAGGGCCTTGGGCAGTTCGTCGGCGCTGAGGATCTCGTCGCGGAAGAGATTCGTCACCGGCACTTCCGCCGTCGGGATGAGGAAGAGGTCCTCGTCCTTGAGCGCGTACATGTCGTCTTCGAACTTCGGCAGCTGGCCCGTACCCGTCATCGTCGCGCGGTTCACGACGACCGGCACCCAGGTCTCGTCGTAACCGAACTCCGTGGTGTGCAGGTCGAGCATG
>PNKF01000117.1 GCA_013822285.1 Gemmatimonas sp. | reverse complement strand
GGGGCCTGCGACCGCGGCCCGATCGACGTCGTCGTCTGCGACGGCTTCACGGGCAACGTGCTGCTCAAGTTCTACGAGGCCGTCCCCAAGCTCTTCGGCGGCCTGATGATGAAGGTCGGCGTCTCGAAGGAGACCCTCGGCCAGGCCCTGAGCGCGCTCGACTACGCGAAGTACGGCGGCGCGCCGCTGCTCGGCGTGAAGGGCGTGAGCATCATCTGCCACGGCAAGTCCAGCCCCGAGGCCATCATGAACGGCATCAAGGCAGGCTTGCGCGCCTTCGAGACCGGGATGAGCCGTCACATCGGCGAGAGGGTGCACGCATGAAGCGACCGTTTGCGATGCTGACGAGCACGGCCCACGCGGTGCCGAAGCGCGTCTTCACCAACCACGACTTCGCGTCCATCGGCATCGAGACGTCGGATGAGTGGATCCGCGAGCGCACGGGCATCGGCCAGCGCTACATCGCCGGCGAAGGCGAGAACCTCACCTCGCTGTGCACGCAGGCCGCGCGCGAGGCGATGGCGGCCGCGGGCGTGACCGCGGCGGAACTCGACGCGATCATCCTCGGCACGGCATCGCCGGACCGACTGCTGCCGTCCACGGCGGTGGAAGTGCAGGCCGCCCTCGGTGCGACGCGCGCCGTGGCCTTCGACATCGACGCCGCCTGCTCGGGCTGGCTCTACGGCACGCAGATCGCTGAGGGCCTGATCGCCACGGGCAGCTACGAGACGATCCTCGTGATCGGTGGCGAAGTGCTCAGCCGCATCGTGAACTGGAAGGACCGCAACACCTGCGTGCTTTTCGGCGATGGCGCCGGCGCGACGGTGGTGAAGAAGGCGACCAAGGGCCGCGGCATCCTGTCGGCGTACATGCGCTCGGACGGCACGCTCGCCGACCTGTTGCATCGCCCCAAGGGCGCGGGCAATGCGCCGGTGACGCCCGAGATCATCATCGAGGGCTCGCACTACATCCAGATGGCCGGACGCGAAGTCTTCAAGAACGCCGTGCGTTCGATGGCCGATGCGGCGGATCGTGCGCTCGATGGCGCGAAGCTCTCGGCCAGCGACATCGATGTGCTGATCCCGCACCAGGCGAACATCCGCATCATCGAGGCGACGGCCAAGCATGCCGGCATCCCGATGGAGAAGGTGTTCGTGAACGTGGAGAAGTACGGCAACACGTCGGCGGCGTCGATCCCGATCGCGCTCAGCGAGGCGCAGAAGGCGGGCATCGTGAAGGAAGGCACCACGGCGATGTTCGTCGCCTTCGGCGCCGGCTTCACCTGGGGCTCGATGGTGGTGCGGTTCTGATGATCCTCCTGTTCCCGGGCCAAGGGTCGCAGAAGCCGGGCATGGCGAAGGATCTCGCCGAGGCCTTTCCGGCGGCGAAGGATGTGTTCGCGCGGGCGGATGCCGCGCTGGGCACCTCGCTGAGCACCCTTTGCTTCGAAGGTCCCGCCGAAGAACTGACCTTGACGCACAACGCGCAGCCGGCGCTGCTCGCTCACGGTGCGGCAGTCTGGGCCGTTGTGAAGGAGCATCTCGCCGGCAAGGTGCAGGGCGCCGCCGGCCATTCGCTGGGTGAGTTCTCGGCCTATCACGCCGCGGGCGCGCTGCCGTTGGAGGACGCGCTCAAGCTGGTGCGTCGTCGTGGCGAGCTGATGTACGAGACCGGCGTGCAGGTGCCCGGCGCGATGGCCGCGATCCTCGGGGAGATGTCGCGCACGATCGAAGAGATCTGCACGGAAGCGTCGGCCAAGGGCGTGGTCGTGCCGGCCAATTACAACGCCACCGAACAGATCGTCATTTCGGGCGAAGTCGCCGCGGTGGAGCAGGCGATGGAGCTGGCGAAGGCGGCCGGCGCCAAGCGCGCGCTGCGCCTGCCGGTGAGCGGGGCGTTCCACTCGCCGTTGATGCAGCCGGCAGCGGCAGGCCTGCAGCAGGCGCTCGAGGCGGCGCGCTGGCGCGATCCCTCGTGGCCGATCTGGAGCAACGTCACCGCTGAGGCGGTGGGCGATGCGGCGACGGCGAAGACGCTGCTGCATCAGCAGCTGACCAGCCCGGTGCGCTGGGTCGAGGTGGTGCGCAACATGGCCGCGCGCTTCCCGGGCACGACCTTCGTGGAGATGGGCCCGGGCGCGGTGCTCACCGGCTTGGTGAAGCGCTTGGCCCCCGGCTGCACGACGATGACCTGCGGCACGGTCGCCGACGTCGAAGCGCTGCTCAAGCTCTAACTCCACTCCTTCGCCATTCCGCGACTCATGAAGATCGATCTGACCGGCAAGGTCGCCCTCGTCACTGGCTCCACGCGCGGGATCGGCCGCGCGATCGCGCAGACGCTCGCCGGCTGTGGCGCGCGCGTCGCGATCGTCGGCCGCGACCAGGCCAAGGCCGAGGCGGTGGCGACCGAAGTGGGCAATGGCGCCAAAGGCTTCGCCTGCGACATCAGCGACAGCGCGCAGGTGCAGGCGCTGGTCGAGGCCGTGGAGAAGGCGATGGGCGGCTGCGACATCCTCGTCAACAACGCGGGCATCACGAAGGACAACCTGATGCTGCGCATGAAGGACGAGGACTGGAACGCGGTGCTCGAGACGAACCTGCGGTCGGCGTTCGTCGCCATCCGTGCGGCGCAGCGCGGCATGATGAAGAAGCGCTGGGGCCGCATCATCAACATCGCCAGTGTCGTCGGCTTGATCGGCAATGCCGGCCAGGCCAACTACGCGGCGAGCAAGGCCGGCTTGATCGGCCTCAGCAAGAGCGTCGCCAAGGAACTCGCGAGCCGCAACGTGCTCTGCAACGTGGTCGCGCCGGGCTTCATCAAGACCGACATGACCGATGCGATGGCGCCCGAGGCCGTGGCCAAGCTCTCGGCACAGATCCCGCTCGACCGATTCGGCTCGCCGGAGGACATCGCAGGCGCGGTGGCCTTCCTCGCGTCCGACCACGCTGCCTACATCACCGGTCAAGTCCTGACCGTCGATGGCGGCATGGTGATGTAAGGCGGGGAACCCTCCGCTATATTTCCCGATAGTTCACACAGCCCACCCCTTTGGAGCTAGACCCCCAATGGCCGACCATTCCGCGAAGGTCAAGGACATCATCGAGAAGGAGCTCGGCGTCGAGCGCGAGAAGCTCACCGACGGCGCGAGCTTCATCGAGGACCTCGGAGCCGACTCGCTCGACATCGTCGAGCTCGTCATGGAGTTCGAGAAGGAATTCAACATCGACATCCCGGACGAGGATGCCGAGAAGCTCCGCACGGTCGGTGACGCGATCACCTACCTGAACGCGAAGCTCGGCTAAGGATGGCCAGCAGCAAGCGCCGGGTCGTCATCACGGGGGCTGGGGTCGTCACCTCCGTCGGCAACGACCTGAAGACCACGTGGGAGAGCCTGCTGGCCGGGAAGTCCGGTGGCGCGCCGATCACGCGGTTCGATGCGACGGACTTCAAGGTGAAGTTCGCCTGCGAGACCAAGGGTTTCGACCCGGCGCTGTACATGGACCGCAAGGAAGTGAAGCGGTCAGACCTCTACACGCAGTATGCGATGGCGGCTTCCGTGCAGGCGATGACGGATGCCGGCCTCGCCGAAGGCGGATACGACCAGCTCCGCACCGGCGTCGTCATCGGCTCTGGCATCGGTGGCATCGCCACCTTCGAGGAGCAGCACAGCACCTTGATGACGCACGGCCCGAACCGCATCTCGCCGTTCTTCGTCCCGATGTTCATCGGCGACATCGCGGCCGGCGTGGTATCGATGCGTTTCCAGGCCAAGGGCCCGAACTACGCCGTGCAGTCGGCCTGCGCCACCAGCGCGCATGCCATCGGCGATGCCTTCCGCATGATCGCCTACGGCGATGCCGACGTGATGATCGCCGGTGGCGCCGAGGCGGCGGTGACGCCGATGTCGATCGGCGGCTTCGGCAACATGCAGGCGCACTCGACGCGCAACGATTCGCCGGCGACGGCTTCGCGGCCCTTCGACGCCACGCGCGACGGCTTCGTGCTCGGCGAAGGCGCCGGCATCGTCATCCTCGAGGAACTCGAGCACGCGCGCAAGCGCGGCGCGCGCATCCTCGCCGAGATCGTCGGCTACGGCGCGACGGGCGATGCCTACCACCTCACGGGCCAGCCGGATGACCATGAGGGCCTGCAGCGCGCCATGCGCCGCGCCCTCGAGGACGGCGGCCTGCATCCCGAGGACGTGCAGTACATCAACGCGCACGGCACCTCGACGCCGCTCAACGACCCGAACGAGATCCGCGCCATCAAGAAGGTCTTCGGCGCGCACGCCACGGGCCTCAACGTCTCCTCGACCAAGTCGTCCACCGGCCACATGCTGGGCGCGGCCGGCTCGGTCGAGGCCGTCTTCACGGCGATGGCGATCGTGCACGGCGTGATTCCGCCGACGATCAACTACCAGACGCCGGACCCGGAGTGCGATCTCGACATCACGCCGAACACGCCCGTGAAGCGCGAGGTGCACGCCGCGCTGAGCAACTCGTCGGGCTTCGGCGGCCACAACGTCTCAATCGCTCTCAAGCGATACACGGAGTAAGCGACCCATGCCTGGTGCGCTGACGATTCCGATCGAGCGCATCACCGATCCGGTGGTGCGCCGGATCGCGGAGAAAGTAGGGAAGGGCGAGCGGCTCACGCAGGCCGACGGCGTCGCGATGTTCGAATCGCGCGACCTCACGGGCATCGGTGTGCTCGCCGACGCGGTAAACCGCGCCAAGCATGGCGACGTGGTGACCTTCGCGTCGAACCAGCACATCAATCCGACGAACATCTGCACGCTGCGCACGACCTGCGTGTTCTGCGGCTATGCGCGCCTGCCCAAGGAAGAGGGCGCGTACCGCTACACGCTCGACCAGATCATGGCCGAAGCGCGGCAGGCCAAGGACTCGATGACCCGCGAGTTCCACATCGTGGGCGGCTTGGACATGCAGGCCGGGCTCGAGTACTACACGAACATGTTCCGGGCCATCAAGGCCGAGCTGCCGCACGTGCACATCAAGGCGCTCACGGCCGTCGAGATCGCGCACATCGCGCGCATCGAGAAGAAGTCCTGGGAGGAAGTGCTCACCGCACTGCGCGAGGCCGGCCTCGACACGATGCCTGGCGGCGGCGCCGAGACCTTCAGCGCGGCCGTGCGCGAAGAGATCGCCCGCAAGAAGCTCGGCGCCGGCGACTACGTGGGCGTGCATCGCACGGCGCACAAGCTCGGCATCCGCACCAACACGACCATGCTCTACGGGCACGTCGAGACGTATGCGGATCGGATGGAGCACCTGCAGATGCTGCGCGACCTGCAGGACGAGACGGGCGGCTTCCTCGCCTACATTCCGCTGGCGTATCACCCGGACGACAACGAGCTCGGCAGGAAGCTCAAGCGCCAGGGCATCGCGACCAGCGGCACCGACGACCTCAAGAACCTCGCCATCGGCCGGCTCTTCCTCGACAACGTCGAGCACATCAAGAGCCACTGGATCATGGTGTCGCCCTTCCTGAGCCAGATCTCGCTGCACTACGGCGTGAATGACCTCGAGGGCACGGTGGTGCGCGAGAAGATCTACCATGCCGTGGGGGCGCAGACGCCGCAGGGCATGACCCTCGAGGCGCTGCTGAAGCTCATCCGCGGGGCGGGCAAGATCCCGAAGGAGCGGGACAGCTTCTACAAGGTCGTGCGCGAGTTCGACGAGGCCGCGACCACGGGCGACAAGGCCGCGTGATGCGCGTCGGTCGCATCCCCTACATCAACTGCTATCCGGTCTACGGTGGCGTCGACCGCGGCCTGGTGCCGCTCGACGCCACGCTCGTTGATGGGGTGCCGACCACGCTCAATCGCATGATGGCCGAGGGCCAGCTCGACGTGAGCGTCGTCTCGGCAGTCGAGTACGCCCGCGACAGCGAGCGCTATCTCCTCCTTCCCGAGCTCGCCATCTCCTGCGACGGCCCCGTGCGCAGCGTGATGCTGTTCTCGAACGTGCCGGCCGAGGCGCTGAGTGGGCAGCGCGTCCTCGTGAGTCGTTCCTCGATGACCTCCGTACACTTGCTCGAGCTGCTCTTCGAGCACGTGTGGAAGGCCGCGCCGGAGTTCGTGCCGGGCAACGCCGAGGCCGATGCCGTGGCGGCGCGGGCCAGCGACGAAATCGCCGCGCGCCTCGTGATCGGCGACGCTGCCCTCATGCTCCAGAGCGAGGATCACCCGGTCGCCCAGGGCCACGGGCGCAGCTATCCGTACGTGTACGACCTCGGCGCCGAGTGGAAGCGCTGGACGGGGCTGCCGTTCGTGTTCGCCGTGTGGGTGGCGCAGCGGACGACGCCGGTCGAAGACTCCCTCAAGGTGCACGCCGCGCTCATCCGGTCGCGTGACTGGGGCCTCCAGCATCTCGAGGAACTCTCGGCGCAGGCGAGTCGCAGCACGGGCGTGAGCCTCGCCGAGTGCCGCGAGTACTTCGCCGGCCTCGATTGGCGGCTGACGATGCCCGACCTCGAAGGCCTCACCGAGTTCCTGCGACGGCTCGAGTTGGCTGGACGCGTTCCGAAGGGGAAGTTGGCCTTCCTGCCAGCGGCCAACGGCCAGCGCTAGCCGCGCGAGAACTTCGTCCCGTCATCAGGGATTTGCTTAGATTGACAAGGGAGTCGGAGGACGGAAGGAGCACCGCGATCGCTGTAGCCTTCCGTCTCCAGTTCTCCGTCCAGAGCCCTTTCCGACATGTCTGAACTCACGGATCTCCTCGAGTACTACGAAAAGACGCCGCTGCTCGAACTCGGCGCCGCCGCCAACGCGATGCGGATGAAGCTCCACCCGGAGCCCG
>PNKF01000116.1 GCA_013822285.1 Gemmatimonas sp. | reverse complement strand
ACCGAGGAGATGGCCGTCACGCGCAACGCGTCGGAATCCCTAGAGACGATGATCCTCGGCCTCGACCTGCAGCGCGGCGACGAGGTCATCATCACCAACCAGAACTACGGGCGCATGATCGTCACCTGGCAGCAGCGCGAGCGCCGCGACGGCATCGTGCTCAAGCAGGTGAGCTTCCCCGTGCCGCTCACCGATCCGCAGGTGTTGGTGCGCCGCATCGCCGAGCAGATCACGCCGCGCACGAAGGCCATCGAGCTGCCGCACATCACGAACCTCACCGGGCAGATCCTGCCCATCCGCGACATCGTGCGCCTCGCGCGCCCGCGCGGCATCCCGGTGTTCGTGGACGGCGCGCATGCCTTCGCGCACTTTCCATTTACGCGTGACGAGCTTGAGTGTGACTACTACGGCACCTCGCTGCACAAGTGGTTGCATGCGCCCATCGGTGCCGGCTTCCTCTACGTGCGCAAGGACAAGATTCCCGGACTCTGGCCGCTGATGGCCGCCGAGGCGAAGGACACGGCGAACATCCGCAAATACGAGCAGATCGGGACGCATCCGCAGGCGAACTTCAACGCCGTGAGCACGGCGCTCACGTTCCACCGCGGCATCGGCGTGGAGCGGAAGGCCGCGCGGCTCCGCTACCTGCGCGACCGGTGGGCGACCGCGCTGCAGCAGGCGAGCCCGCGCGTGCGTGTGCTCACCGAGCTCGGGCCGGACAAGGCCGGCGCGATCTGCATGTTCGCCGTGGACGGTCTCGACCCGTCGGCGCTGGGCAACTGGCTGATGAGCCGCTACCGCATCGTGAACACGCCGATCGTGCACCAGGAGTTCAAGGGCATTCGCATCACGCCCAGCGTGTACACGACGGTGGACGAGATCGATACCTTCGTTGACGCCGTGAAGACCGCAATCCGGAGTGGAGTCGCTTGAACTACTGGTTGATCAAGTCCGAACCCGAGATGTGCTCATACGCCGATCTCGAGAAGTCCCCGAAGAAGACCACCTACTGGGACGGCGTCCGCAACTACCAAGCGCGCAACACGCTGCGCGACCTGATGAAGAAGGGTGACCGCTGCTTCTTCTACCACTCGAACGCCGAGCCCAGCGGCATCGCGGGCATCTGCGAGGTGGTGAAGGAGGGCTATCCCGACTGGACGGCCTTCGAGAAGGGGCACGAGCACTTCGACGAGAAGTCCGACCCCGACAATCCGACCTGGTTCATGGTCGACGTGAAGGCCGTCCGGCCGATGCCGCGGCTGATCACGCTCGCCGAGCTGAAGTCGGTGAAGGGACTCGAGAAGATGGTGCTCCTGCAGAAGGGCTCGCGCCTGAGCGTACAGCCCGTCACCGCGAAGGAATGGGCGATCGTCTGCAAGCACGCGGGCGTGGCGCCCTGAGCGCCATGCCCGCGGCTTGCCGGACGCACTACTTCTTGCCGCGCATCTCCTCGACGGTGTAGGCGCCGCCGCCGGCCAGCGCGACAGTCAGCGCGGCGACGCCGAGCATCAGCTCGAACTCGATGCCGCTCGGCGCGAAGAAGCCGCCAGACATCTTGGCGAAGACGATCGCGCCCACCATCACGCAGGCCTGCAGCGCGCCGGCCACGCGGTGGTAGAAGCCGACGATCATCAGCAGGCCGCCGACGAACTCGATCGTCGCGACGGCCGGTGCGGCCACCGCGGCGAGCGGAACGCCCATCTGCGTGAATCCCTGCGTCACGCCGGCGATGCCGTACTGGAAGAACTTCTGGTAGCCGTGCGCCGCGAAGATGATGCCGACGCTGAGGCGCAGCAGCGCGAGGCCGAGGGCGGGACGAAGGGAGAGCATCGGATCTCCGGGTTGGGGGGACCAACGCCGCGAACATAGCACGGTTCGGGTCGGGCCGCACCTCCCCGCCACGCCCGATCAGGCGCGCAGCAGCTCGCGTCCGATTCGCAGCGATTCCCGCACCAGCAGGTCGAAGTCCTCGTCGCGCGAGCGGTGGTTGGTGATTGCCACGCGGATGGCGAACTGCCCGCGGATCACCGTGCCGCTTGGTACCGCGATGCCATCCTCCTGCAGGCGCACCAGGATGTTGCGGTTGAGCGCGTTCAACGCGTCGGTGTCGAGTCCCGGCGCACGGAAGCGATAGTTCACGAGGTTCAGCGGCACCGGCGCGAGCAGCTCGAGCTCAGCCTCCCGCGCGACGAGCCCGCCGAGGTACTGCGCCTGCGTGATGTTGCGTCCGATGTGGGCACCGAGCAGCTCGCTGCCCTGCGCGCGCAGCGTCATCCACACCTTGAGCGCGCGGAAGCTGCGCGTGAGTTCGATGCCGCGGTCGTTGAAGTAGATGCTGCCTGAGGCGTTGATGCCGCCGGCCATCCCCGTGAGGTAGGGCGCTTGGTTCGCGAAGGTCTCCGTGAGGTGACGGTCCTCGCGGGTGATCAGCATCGCGATGTCGAAGGGCAGGTAGCCCCACTTGTGCAGGTCGAAGGCGATGGAGTCGGCGCGGTCCATTCCACGCACGGCGGCCGCCGCTTGCGGGTGTTGCGCGAGCTTGGCCATCGCGCCGAATGCGCCGTCGATGTGCAGCCAGAGTTTCTCTCGCGCGGCCAGGTCGGCGAGTGCGTTGACGTCGTCGCTGGCGCCGGTCTGCACCGTACCCACCGTGCCGACGATGCAGAAGGGATTCAGTCCCGCCGCGCGGTCCTCGGCGATCATCTGCGCCATCGCCGGCACATCCACCGCGAAGTCCGCGCCGACCGGTACGCGGCGGAAGGCGTCCTCGCCGAGTCCGAGGAAGTCACAGGACTTCTTGAGCCAGCTGTGCACTTCGGTGCTCGCGTACACGCGTAGCGGCGCGCCGCCGTAAGCGCCGAGTTTGCGGACGTCCCAGGCGGCGCGCTGCCGGCGGGCGACGGAGAGGCCGAGCACGTTGGCCATCGTGCCGCCGCTGACCAGGATGCCGCCCGCGCTGCCCGGCAGTCCCATCAACTCGGCGTACCAGCGGACGACTTGTTGCTCGACGTAGACGGGGGCGTGATCGAGGCCGCCCATCTGCGGGTTGACGACGGAGCAGAGGAATTCGGCCATCGCGGCCTGCGGTGTGCCGGTGCCCATCACCCAGCCCCAGAAGCGGGGGTGAATGTTGCCGTTGGGGTAGGGGCGGACCAAGCGGAGGAAGTCGTCGTACGCTGCGGCGTCACCGATGCCGGCGCGCGGAACGGACTCGTCGTGGATCGCCGACATCACCGCGGCGGGCGTGGGCGTCCAGGTCGGGCGTGTGGCGACATCACGGAGGTAGTCGAGGGAGTCGTCCACCATTTGGTGGGCGAGGCGGCGGAAGGCGTCCCAGTCGGTGGGGTCGAGGGGACGCAGCGGAGTGGAAGCGTCTGGCATGCAAACAAGATGCAGCCGGGAGTGCGGCCGCACGACTCCGTCGTTCCGGGAATCTGAGCGAACGCCTCACGAGGTGGGCGGCGCGCCTCCCCTCGCCTGCTCGCCGCAGCGCGCACGAGCGCGTCCGCAGCGCCGCCTCCGACGAAATGCATCCGGGTAGTTCGACGGTCACTCGCCGCCTCCGGGGGTTGACATTCTCATTTTACTCAGCGTAGAATGCCGTGCGCTTGGTAGGCGCGCACGGCATTCCCACCGTTGCGCCGTCACGCGGGACTCTCGTGCTGATGTTCGCGGCGAACCCTCTAGCCCCACCACAAATGTCTCGATGCGTCACGCTCTTCAATTTTCGGGCGTTAGCTGTCATCGCCTGCGCCTTGGCGCTGGGCCTCGGCCCGCGCGTGGTCCACGCGCAGCCCTCGGACGCGATTGACTCCCGCGACTTCCGGACACGCGCGGCGCGCGTCGTCGGTCGGGTGACGGACGCGCAAAGCGGTGCGCCGGTTTCCGGCGCCAACGTCAGCATCGAATCAATCGCCTCGGCGGTGACGAATGCGAACGGCGACTATGTACTCGCTTCCGTGGCCGCTGGCCGCCACACGCTTGTGGTGCGCGCGGTGGGCTACGTTCGCCAGGCAGAGCCGATTGCCGTGCCCAACGAAGGCGAGTTGCGCGTCAACATCGCACTGGCTGCCGTGCCCCGCGGTCTCGCGCAGATCGTCGTCACGGGTACGCGGGCGGAGCAAGAAATTGGCAACATTCCCGCAGCCCTATCCGTGGTTCGCGCCAGCGATGTCCAGCTTGCGCGTCAATCGACGAACATCGACGAGTCGTTGCGGCGTGTCCCGGGACTCGCGATGCGCGTCCAGACCGGAGGCAGTTCGCGCTCGACGGTGAGCATTCGAGGCGCTGGAGCCCAGAGCAGCTTCGGCGCGCGCGGTGTGCGCATCCTCGTGGACGGCATTCCGAAGAACAACGCCGGCGGTTCGGCTCAGGACTTCATCAACATCGACCTTGCCTCTGTGCAGCGCGTCGAAGTCGTTCGCGGTCCATCGTCCGCCCTGTACGGGAACCAAGCCGGCGGCGTCATCAATTTCATCACGGAGGAAGGCACGGATACGCCGGTGCGCGAGGTCCGGCAGTGGGCCGGCAGCTACGGCTACTTCAAGTCGCACGTGAAGGCTGGCGGCCGAGTCGGTAACGTCAGCTATTTCACCAGTGCCTTCCGCGCACAACTCGGCGGCTGGCGGCAATTCTCCGGCTTCGAGAACACTGGATTCAACTCTAAGTTCGGGTATCAGTTCGGCAACGGGGCGACGCTCACGACGATTTTCGCCTATGACAAGTTGTTGCAGCGGATCCCGGGCAGCCTCACGGCAGCCGAGATGGCCGCCAACCCGCAGCAGGCGAACCCTGCGCTCGTGTCCACAGGTGGCGTCCGTGGCGACATCGACGAGTTCCGCGCTGCGGTGGCGTTGCGCGCGCCAGTCGGCAGCACCGGTCAAATCGAGCTGACCGGCTACTATGTCCCGCGGCCGATCTACTCCACATTCTCCGGGCCGATCCGGAACTCGCAGTTCTTCATCAATCGTGGGGCAACGGCGCGGTTCCTTTCATCCGCCGCGCTCTTCGGACGGGCAAATCGGCTTACCGTCGGCTTGGACTACCAAGGCACGCCGCTCTCCAACAGCATATTCAACCGCACGACCGGCGCCGCGTCGCAACAGTTGCAGGAGAACCTGGGCAGCGTGGGGCTCTACGTGCAAAACGAGTTCACGCTACGTCCCGGCGTGCTCGTCAACGCCGGCGGCCGGTATGACCAGATCAGCTTTGGCTTCGACAACCTGATGCGCCCGGGCGCTCCGGGGAGCAAGTTCACGCAGCGGTACACGCGCTTCACGCCGAAAGTCGGCCTAGTTGTGAAGCCCTCGGAGAACCTGTCGCTGTACGCAAACTACAGCGAGGGATATGAAGCGCCGGTCAGCGAGCAACTCCGCAACTCGCCGATCACGGGCGGCGAGTTCGTGCTCAATCAGGGCCTGTCCCCGCAGGTCGTCCGGAGCAGCGAATTGGGTGCCAAGGGGCAGCGCGGAGAGCGACTGTCATTCGAGGTGGCCGCCTTCAGCCAGTCGATCAACAACTTCATCGTGACCCGCAACTTCCCCCGGGGCGATGGGACAACGTTCGCCGCCTCGCTCAACGCGGCGGAGGTCCAGCAACTCGGCCTCGAGGTGGGCGCCACGGTCGTCATCGCACGCCCACTCACGCTTGCGGCGACCTATACTTTTTCGGATTACACCTTTGAACGGTTCCAGGCCGCGGGCGACGACTTCGGCGGCAACCGCCTCGCGGGCATTCCGCGTCAGGCAGCGTTCGTCGAACTCTCATATCGCCGCGAGAGCGGTGCATACGCCCAAGCCGATGTGAGGTCGGCCGCCAGCTTCTTCCTCAACGACGCGAATACCGTCAGCAACGCTGCATACACGGTGGTCGGGATCCGCATCGGGCACGAAAACATCCGGATGGGGTCGGTTCGCCTTGGCCCGTTCGTCGCCGTCGACAACCTGCTTGATGAGCGGTACGTGTCGATGGCAGAGATCAACAACGGCGTGCAGCGATTCTTCAATCCGATGCCGGGTCGCAACCTGCTGGTGGGCATCAGCGTGCGACCGAATCTGCCGTGATGTGATGACCTGAAGGCTGACCGTAGCGCCCCCGGGACTCACTTCGACATCCGGGCGCTACGGTCAGCGGCCGCGCCGCAGGGCTCACATCCCTTCCGCCGCCTCGTACCACAACGGCTTCATCAGCCACGCTCGCTACTCGCAGCACACGAGCGTTCTGCGGCCGATTCCGTCGCGTCGTGCACGAGTGAGCTGGGTCGGTCGCGCTCGGGCCTCGTCGCCGTGCCTCCCCCCCGAGCCCGGCAGGCGGCTCAGGCGAGCCGCCGCCCGCGCGCCGGGAAGTGCGTGGGCG
This sequence comes from Gemmatimonas sp., assembly GCA_013822285.1. GTDB lineage: Bacteria > Gemmatimonadota > Gemmatimonadetes > Gemmatimonadales > Gemmatimonadaceae > Pseudogemmatithrix. The sequence continues at coordinate 487 of PNKF01000116.1, read as the reverse complement.
AGCCGTCGCCCGGCGGGCCTCACACGACGGCGTGTTCATGGCCCCGGTACGGCGTCATTCGGCCGCGCATAGGTGTCTGCTCCGTCTCGCGCGCTGTGCGTCGGTCAGATCAACCCCAGCAGCAGCGAGAGTCCGCTGGCCAGGCCAATCGCGACGACTGACCGCCGCACCCAGACCTGCCCCACCCGCTGCGCCAGGAGCGACCCTCCGATCCCCCCAATGCCCGCGCCGAGTGCCATCGCGAGCGCGACCGGCCAGATTACCACGCCCGAGAGTGCGAAGATGATCACGGCGACGAGGTTCATCACCCCGCCGCCCCAGTTCTTGAGCCCGTTCATCTGGTGAATGTTCGTGAGCCCCATCAGCCCAAGTGCCGCGAGCATCAGGATGCCCGCGCCGGCTCCGAAGTAACCGCCGTACACCGCCACGCCGAACTGGTAGAGCAGGAACGCCGCGCTCGGAGGCAAAAGGTGTCCGTCCGCCCCGG
>PNKF01000115.1 GCA_013822285.1 Gemmatimonas sp. | reverse complement strand
CGCGTGCTGCGGCGCTACAGCAGCTACTACGACACGAAGACGATCAAGATGTACGTGGCCGGCAATCGCGAGCAGCGGCAGTGGATCATCCAAGCGGCGCGCGAACAGCAGATCATGCCGACCACGGAGGGTTCACTCGACTTCCGCCTGAATCTCTCGATGGCGCAGGACGGCTACAGCGGCCAAGAGCACAACATCCCCGTGACGCCGCTGTTCCGCGACGTGACCGGCTTCTTCGCCTGGACCGGCATCGCCTACACGCCAACGCTGGTCGTGAACTACGGCGGCCCCTGGGGCGAGAATTGGTTCTATACGCGCGAGAAGCCGTATGATGATCCCAAGGTGCGTCGCTGGATGCCGTACGAAGAACTTGCCTCCCTCACGCGCCGCCGCGTGGGCCGTCGGCCCACGGACGGAACGCCCGGCGGCTGGTTCTCCGACGACGAGTACGCGTTCCCGAAGCACGCCGCCGATGCCTACGCGATCTTCAAGCAGGGTGGCCGCATCGGCATCGGCAGCCACGGCCAGTTCCAAGGCCTCGGCTACCACTGGGAGATGTGGCTGCTCAAGGAAGGTGGCTGGTCCAATCACGATGTGCTGCGCGCCGCGACGATCGTCGGTGCAGACGCCATCGGACTTGGCGCGCAGCTTGGCTCCATCGAACCTGGCAAGCTCGCCGACCTGGTCATCTTGGACCGCGATCCCATCGCCGACCTGCGCAACACCAACAGCATCAGCGGCGTGATGAAGAACGGCCGACTCTACGACGGGATGACCTTGGCCGAGCAGTGGCCGCGTCAGCGGCCCGGGCCGACGGTGGATGGGCTGCGCGCTGCGCCAGAGGTGAAGGCCGGCATGCGCTGAGCCTCCGCGTCTCGAGGCGCCGACGGGCGCTGGGCGATCAGCCCAGCGCCCGTTCGATTTCTCCGCGGATCTCTTCCGGTGTGTCGTTCGGCGCAAAGCGCTTGAGCACGCGTCCGTCTCGCGAGATGAGGAACTTGGTGAAGTTCCACTTGATGGCCTCGGTGCCGAGGAGGCCGGGCTTCTCCTTCTTGAGATGCGCCCAGAGCGGATGCGAGTGCAGGCCGTTCACCTCGACCTTCGCGTACAACGGAAAGGTCACGTCGTAGGTGAGCGAACAGAAGTTCTTGATCTCATCGGCGTCGCCCGGTTCCTGCGCGCCGAACTGGTTGCAGGGAAACCCCAGCACCGCGAGGCCTTTCGGTCCGAGCTCGCGATGCAGCGTCTCGAGCCCTTTGTACTGCGGCGTGAAGCCGCACTGGCTCGCCGTATTCACGATGAGCATCACCTTGCCACGATAGTCGGCGAGGGTGGTGTCGCGGCCGTCCATGGTGGCGACGGGAATCTCATAGATGTTGCTCATCTCGAATGCTGACAGTTTCCCAGCCGCGCTGCCAGTCCTCAGGTCTTTTGCGTCACGGGCCGATCGGCTGCAGCGTCGGGCGCTTGGCGGTCACGCCGTCGCCCGACGACTTCCCCGTCAGGCGCCGGAGCAGCCAAGGCGTCAGATAGGTCGCGACCCAGTGCGCCTCGGCGCGCGCACGCTGCCACGCGCTGAGCGGCACTCGCGGAGGCAACGGGGTGGCCCATGCCTCGTCGAAGCCGGGCAACCCCAACACCGATGCCAGGCCGGCCGCGATGCGGCGATGTCCCTCGGCGTTGGCGTGTAGGCGATCCTCGTGCCAGAGCCGCGGATCGCAGGCGACCGGATGCTGCGCCACATCGAGCAAGAGGCTGCCGGTCTCGGCGCAGAGTGCACGCACCGCCGCATTGAAGGCGAGCAGACGCGGACGCGCGCGTTCGGCAAAGGGCGCGACTTCGCTCAAGTCGGGCATCGTGATGGTCACGACCGTCGCGCCGATGCCACGCAGTGCTGCGTGCATGGCGCGCAGGTCATCGATGACCTGCGACTCGCGGTACTTGCTGCGGATGATGTCGTTGGTCCCGGCAAAGACGCTGGCGAGATCAGGACGCATGGCCAGCGCGGGCGCGAGTTGTTCGTCCCGCACTTCACGCGTCTTCCGGCCGCGGATCGCCAGGTTGGCGTAGAGCAGCGCTGCACCCTGCGTCTGGGCGACATGCAGCGCGAGCCGATCTGCCCAGCCACGGTGCCGTCCCTGCTCGCCCGGATCTTCCAGCCCCTCGGTCGACGAGTCGCCGATCGCGACGTACCGCGTGAACCTCAAGGCAGCTTCGACAGCGAATCGAGCTCGCGATTGCGCGCGGCGGCGGAGTCCGCGGCCTTCATGGCGCCCTGCACTCCACGGGCGCCGGGAAGGTTCGACGCACCGACCGTGCTGTCGATGGCCCGCTGCTGTTCCTTGGTGCGCGTGCTGGGCGCGGGCTCCTCAGATTTGCCGCCGCAGGCCGCGGCAAGCAGCAGACTCCCGATGACAACAGTGCGACGCACAGGATGGCTCCCCGAAGGTGATATCGCGAAGTTAGTGGCATCGTGTCGCGCTCGCATCCTCGTCCACCGGTCGATCCCGCCCTGCTCAACCACGGAGCGCCCGATGCCCTGTGGACGAACCTCGGCGACTGGACCGGCACCTCCGATTACACAGCCGCGGCCACGGCACTCGCCGTTCGCGTCGGCGAGGCCGCGTCGTTGGGCCCTGGTGACAGTGTCGTGGACTACGCTTGCGGCTACGGCGATTCGCTGCGGCTGTGGGTTGAGCGCTTTGGGGTCCGTCGCGTCGTTGGCGTCGAGCCTGACCCTCAAGTCTGCGAACGCGTGCGCGCGCGCATCGCGGGCTGGGGACTGCGCGATCGCGTCTCGATCGTTGCGTCCCGCGCCGAGCTGCTGGCGCCCCGACGCGTCGCTGCTGACGTCACTGCAGTGGTCTGCGTGGATGCCGCGTATCACTTCCGCACGCGGCTCGCATGGTGGCAGATGCTCGCCGCGGATCTGCCTGCCGGCGCACGCGTGGCGGCTAGCGACATCCTGATGGCTGATCGTCGGCGTCCGGGGCCTGCACTCAGGTGGATCGCGCGCGCGATGGGCATCCCTGCGGAGAACCTCGTCGATGCCTCGGTGTTGCGCACGGCACTGATCGAACAGGGCCTGCAGGACCTGCAGCTCACATCCATCGGCGCATCGGTGCTCGATGGATTCGCAACGCATGCTCCGCGCCGCGGCCTCGCCATGCGCGTCACAGGCTACAGCCTGCGCGCGCTGCGCGCCCGTGGCATGATCGACTATGCGCTGATCAGGGCGATTCGTCGCTGACCTGCCTGACGGCGAGTCTAGTGTACATCGAGGTCTCGCGCCGAGCGTGCGCGCCCGGAGAATCCCGCTCGCCGCAACTCCGCGAGCAGTCCGACGTCATCCGTGCCCCAGTACAACTGGTGGTACAGCAGCAACTGTGCGGGCCGCGCCCGCCTCGCGAGTGCCGCGAGCTCGTCGGTCGAGGTGTGCGCGTTCTTGTGATAGCGCTGCCACTCCGGCGGACGCGTACGGAATCGTTCGGCTGAGTAGACCTCGTGCACGAGGAGGTCGCAGCCGCTGCAAGCCGTGACCACCGCATCGCTGGCGCGCGTGTCGCCGGAGATCACGATCGAGCGGTCGGGCGCATCGAATCGGTATCCAAACGCAACGTCCCAGTCGCCATGCGGCACGGCGAAGGCGGTCACCCGGACGTTGCCGTCGTCGAGGACAAGACCGGGCGCGATCTCGTGGACCGTGGCCTTCCACCCTTCGGTGTTGGCCGGCTCGAGCCCATCAATGCGATTGCGGATGTCGGCCGCGTACGCCGCATGCAGGTGCTCGATCATCGCCTTCGTGCCCGGCGGACCGTACACGACCAGCGGCACGTCGCGTTCGAGCGTCCACGCACTGAGGATGACATCCGGGAGTCCGACGGTGTGGTCGGAGTGCAGGTGCGTGAGGAACAACGTGCGCAACTGTGGGGCTTCGAGCGCGGGCATGTTGTGCCGCGTCGCCGCCGCACTCGCGCGGCGCACGATCCCGGGTCCTGCATCAATCAGGTACGAGCGGGTACCGCGCACCACCGCGAGCGCCGGTCCGCTGCGCTCGGGATCGGCGTTCGGCGTTCCGGTACCAAGGACGACAAGCTTGGTCTCTTGGGCTGACGCGCCGAGAGCGAGGATGCTCAGTGCACCGAGGGCCCGGGCGAGAGTTCGCATGACATGCATGTCGCGAATCTCGCCCGGGCCCTTCGGTCTGTCGAGGTCTGCGCCTTATCGCGAGCCGAGTTCGCTCGTCGCGCCGGTGCCGTGTGCGATCAGACGCATGCGGAAGCCGTCGTCCTTGTCTTCGGCGTTCACGGTGTACTGCACCCAACCGCCGGGCACCGTCGAGCTCAGCCACCACTCCTGGCGTCCGCCCGTGCTGCCGAAGCGCACGCGCTTGGCGCTGAACGTACCCGCGGGCGTGGTGAGATTCTCCGTACCGACCGTCGCGCCATCCACGCTTTCCTTGGTGGGACGCGTGCGGAACATGCCCCAAGCCTGCAGCACGGTCATGTTCTCCGGCACCATCATCTCATTGGGCTCCTTCTCACCCGGCATGCGGCCGCGCATGCGCACCAGTTCCTGGAGGCCGTCGCCGGCATCCTTGAACAGGCCTTCGAGTACGATCGTGTCGCCGCTCATCACCGACTTGTAGCGCCACCACTCGCGCCCGTCTTCGTCCTTGCTGATGAACGCGCGCTCGACGATCGCCTTGTCGTCGTCATCGCCGCTGGTGAGTTCCCAACGCGTCCATTGCCCCGGCTGGTATTTCTCGTCGAAGACATTCGCACCGGTGCCATACATCATGCCCCAGAGCTGGCCGATGTAGAGCCAGGTGTAGTCGGCGGTCCACTGGCCCGGCACGGGACGGCCCGTTGCGCCGCGGCCGAGGCCGCCGATCGCCGCTTCCACCGCCGCCGCGCTCACTCCATAGATGCTGCCGAAGCGCTCACGACGGGCATCGACCGCTTCGATTTCCGGCGCCGACAATCCGGCGCGGTCCCCATAGGCGTAGATGCGCTCGAGACGAATCCCGAGGCGCTGGAACACCGGCACGGTGAAGTTGCCCGCCTGTGCCGCGCGCTGCGTGGCCTGGTCGCGCATGACCGTCTTCTCGCGCTCGATATCCGCTTCGCTATTCGCGCCGCAGCGGGCACGAATGCCGGCGCGCGCGGCCAGCGCACCCAAGCGGCTGCGCGAGGCCGAGCCGGCAGCCTCGAAGGCGATCTTGCACTCGCGGAAGCGACGGATGCGCTGATCGATCTCGCGCAGCTTCGGATCGAGCGCGGCGATCTCTTCGCGCTCCTTGTCGTAGGACGTCACATAGCGATCGAGGACGTCGGTGGTCAGCGTGATGTCCTGCGCGACCGCGGGTACGGCGGTCAGCAGCAGGGCGACAATCGTGAATGCAGCGCGGCGGAACATTGCGTCAGATCCGTTGGAGTGGGACTGCTAACTTGCATGCTGAGGCGTGCTGGCGACAGCACCCCCAGAATCCCCTACGGAGAACTCCATGCGTCGTTTCGCGTTCGTGGCGGCTATTGTGCTCTTCACCCCGATCCTTGCTGCGCAGGATCACCAACACACGTCCGGCATGCAGCATCCGGCGGCCGGTCCTCAGCCGAAGGAGGGCGGCCAAGCGGCGTTCGCTTCCATTGCGGAGATCGTGAAGCTGCTCGATGCCGATCCGCGCACGGACTGGCGCAAGGTGAACATCGAGGCGCTGCGGCCGCACCTCATCGACATGGATGAAGTGACGATGCGGGCGACCGTGCGCGCCGAGCCCGTGGACGGCGGCGCCGCCTTCTTCGTGACGGGCAGTGGCCGCACGCTCGATGCCATGCGTCGCACCACCTTGGCATCGCGAACGGTACGATGACCGCGATGCACGGCCACGACCACTAGTCGGCCGAGTCGTCCTCGGCGTCGGCGCCCTCGTCGCCACCCGGTCCCGCGGCATCCATCCAGAACGGCTCCCAGTGGTGCCCATCGGGATCGTAGAAACTCCACGCGTACATGAAGCCGTGGTCCTGCGCCGGCATGGCGGGGCGACCCCCGTTGGCCAAGGCGAGCCCCACCAGCGCGTCCACCGCCTCGCGGCTCTCGCAGGTGACTGAGAACAACCCCTCCGTCACGCTGTCAGTATCGGCGATCGGCCGCGTGGTGAAGCTCGAGAACTTCGGCTCGCTGAGCAGCATCGCGTGCACCGTGTCGCTCAGACGCATCGCGATGGCCGTCTCGTCGCTGTACTGCTCGTTGAACGAGAATCCGAGCGCCGTCCAGAACTCGCGGGCGCGGACCACGTCCTTGACCGCCAGGTTGATGAATACGAGACGACCCATCGCTGCCTCCCGCCTCAGCGGACCAAGGGCTTGAACTTGAGCCGGTGCGGCTGGTCCGCATCCGGGCCCTTCCGGCGCTTGAGATCTTCGATGTACGACTGGTAGTTGCCTTCGTACCACACGACTTCCGAGTCACCTTCGAAGGCCAGGATGTGCGTGGCCACACGATCGAGGAACCAGCGGTCGTGCGAGATGATCACCGCGCAACCGGAGAAGTCGAGCAACGCTTCTTCGAGCGCACGCAGCGTGTCGACGTCGAGGTCGTTCGTCGGTTCGTCGAGCAGCAGCAAGTTGCCGCCCTGCATCACCGTCTTGGCGAGGTGCAGGCGATTGCGCTCGCCGCCGGAAAGATTGGCGACGAGCTTCTGCTGGTCCGCGCCCTTGAAGTTGAAGCTCGAGGCATAGGCGCGGCTGTTGAGCTCTTTCTTGCCGACCGTGATCAGTTCGTGGCCGCCGGAGATTTCCTCCCACAGCGTGCGCTTGCCCTCGAGCGTGCGGTGCTGGTCCTGATACGAGATCTGCACCGTCTCACCGATCGTGAGCTCGCCGCCATCGGGCTTCTCGAGGCCGTTGATCATG
>PNKF01000114.1 GCA_013822285.1 Gemmatimonas sp. | reverse complement strand
GACCCGCTGCTCTGGCAGCACCTGTTCTGGGTGTTCGGCCATCCCGAGGTGTACATCCTGATCCTGCCCGCCTTCGGCCTCGTGTCGGAGGTGCTGCCCACCTTCTCGAAGAAGCCGCTGTTCGGCTACAACGTGATGGTGTACTCGGGCATCATGATCGGCTTCCTCGGCTTCGGCGTCTGGGCCCACCATATGTTCGCCGTGGGTATGGGCGCGGTCGCCGACTCGATCTTCTCGCTGATGACGATGCTCATCGCCATCCCGACGGGCGTGAAGATCTTCAACTGGATCGCCACGATGTGGGCGGGCGAGGTGCGCTTCACGGTGCCGATGAAGTTCGCGATCGCGCTGATCGCGATGTTCACGATCGGCGGCATCTCGGGCGTCATGCACTCGTCGCCGCCGGCCGACCTGCAGCAGACCGACACGTACTTCGTGGTGGCGCACTTCCACTACGTGCTGTTCGGCGGCTCGATCATGGGCATCTTCGCCGGCATCTACTTCTACTACCCGAAGATCACCGGCCGCCATCTCGACGAGAAGCTGGGCAACCTGCACTTCTGGCTGAACTTCATCGGCATGAACCTGACGTTCTTCCCGATGCACTTCAGCGGCCTCACCGGCATGTCGCGCCGCATCTACACCTACGACGCCGGCCAGGGCTGGGACCTGTGGAACCTGCTCGCGACCTATGGCACCTACATGCTGGTGGTGGCGACGTCGGTGTTCGTGTGGAACTTCCTCCGCAGCCGCACGCGCGGCGTGATCGCCGGCAACGACCCTTGGGGCGCGGCCACGCTGGAGTGGTCCATCCCCTCGCCGCCGCCGGAGTACAACTTCGCGCAGCTGCCTGAGGTGACCTCGCGCTATCCGCTCTGGGACCTCAAGGACCCGAAGATGACGGCGGGCATCGATCACTCGCATGCCGACGCGATGACGATCACCGACGCCCATGCGGTGCCGGTGCACGAAGAGACGGAGCGTCACACGGCCAAGGAGCTCGGCATCCCGATGCCGCTGTCCACGGCCAAGCCGCTGTTCGTCGCGCTGATGATGGTCGTGATGTTCTGCGGCCTGCTCTTCCTCCGCAACGGCATGTTCGCGGTGGCGATGTCGCTGACCATCGGTGGGGCGACGGCGATGGCCGTCGGTCTCTACCTGTGGCTCACCAGCCCTCTCGAGTAACCGGAGCCATTGACGATGTCTGCGCATACTGCCGCCGCGCACGCCGCCGGTCACGAGGACGGCCACGTGCATCACCACTACACCACCACCGGGCTCGACAACCGCAAGATCGCCATCTGGGCGTTCATCGGGTCCGAGTGCATGCTCTTCGCGTCGCTGATCGCGACGTACCTGATCTACAAGGGCAAGTCGCTGGTCGGCCCCTTCCCGCACACCGAGTATGTGGATGCGGCGGGCAAGGTCTTCAAGCCGATCCTCGACATCCCGGTCACGTCGGCCTCGACCTTCGTGCTCCTGGCCTCGTCGTTCGCGATGGTGCTCGCCCTGCAGGCCGTGCAGCTCAAGGGCGTGCCGCTGCCGACGAACGCCGGCTGGTGGACCCGCGCCCAGCGCTCGTCGCAGCTCTGGCTGCTGGTCACCGCGATGCTCGGCGCCACCTTCCTCGGCTTCCAGGCCTACGAGTTCACGGCCTTCGTGCACGAGGGCCTGACGATCAAGACCAACCTGTTCGGCTCGACGTTCTTCACGCTCACCGGCTTCCACGGCGCACACGTCACGGTCGGCGTGCTCTGGCTGATGTCGCTGCTCTGGGTGGACCGCACGCGCGGTCTTGCCGGTCCGGGCGATGAGCTGCTCGTGGACATCACGGCGCTGTACTGGCACTTCGTCGACGTCGTCTGGATCGTGATCTTCACGCTCGTCTACCTCATCCAGTGAGCGGAGCCCAGCACATGGCACACGACAAGAACCACGCTGCCGCCCACGCGCATCCGTCGGGCAACACCTATCTCAAGATCTTCGTCATCCTGACGCTGATCACAATCGTCGAGGTCTGGGCCTATTACATCCCGGCCCTCGTCGCCTCGCCGCTGTTCAATCCGTCGCTGATCGTGATGTCGGCGGCCAAGTTCGCCATCGTGGTGCTGTTCTACATGCACCTCAAGTTCGACCACAAGCTGTTCCGCGCGCTGTTCAGCGGTCCGCTGATCATCGCCGGCGCGACGATCGTCGCGTTGATGTTCCTGTTCCATAAGCTCTCGCTGTAAGTCGTCAGTCGGATTCGCAGTCAGAGGGGCGCCGCGACGACGTCGAGGCGCCCCTCTCTCTACTCTCAACTCCCAACTCGTAACTCTCTCCGTCTCCCGAGTAGTTTTCAGCCATGGGCCTGCCGCAGCTCCTCCTCCACCCCAACGTCGACCTCAGCCAAGGGGGCTTCACGCTCCATTGGTCGACGGTGATCGGCCTGCTCGCCTTGCAGGCCCTGTGGATCCTTCGGGCCCGCGCGCATCGGCATGAGCACCGGCCCACGGCGCTGCAGACGATGGCGTTCACGACGGGCCTCGTCGTGATGTTCCTGTCGCTGAACGGCCCCATCCACGACATCTCGGATTTCTACCTCTTCACCGGCCACATGGTGCAGCACCTCGTGCTCACCATCGTCACGCCGCCGCTGCTGCTGCTTGGCACGCCGGGCTGGATGCTGCGGCCGGCCCTGCGCATCGGCTGGGTGAACGGGATCGCCCGCGCGGTGTCGACGCCGCGAGCGGCCTTCGTGATCTTCAACCTCGTGCTCGCGTCCTGGCACCTGCCGCCGCTCTACAATGCGGCGATGTACTACCACGAAGTGCACATCGTCCAGCACCTGATGTTCCTCGTCTCGGCCGTGCTGATGTGGTGGCCGATGCTCAGCCCGCTGCCCGAGTTGCCGCGGCTCAGCTACCCGGGGCAGATGTTGTACAGCTTCCTGATGACGCTGCCGATGACGGTCGTCTCGATCTTCATCGTGTACGCCGACCACGTGCTGTATCCGGCCTACGCCAGCGCGCCGCGGCTCTGGGGCCTCTCGCCGCTCGAAGACCAGCGCCTGGGGGGATTGATCATGTGGATTCCGGGCGGGCTGTTCTTCTACCTGCTGACGAGCATCATCTTCTTCAGGTGGGTGACGTCGGCGCGGGACGACCAGGCGGCGGCGCAGGTGCGCGCGTAAGCTCAACGCGCGCTCCGCGGAACCAGCCGGCCGCAGTTTTCGGCATTTTCGCCCAAACCCTTGAGCCATCGGCGGCAGCTGCTAACCTACGGGGATATGCTCCGTCGCCCCGCACTCCTGCTTGGCATGCTCGCGGCCCTCACGGGGTCGAGTGTCGATGCGCAGACAGGAACGGGCACGAAGGCCGCCCCGCGCCCCACCAACACGCCGGCCCGCCCGACAACCGCGACGGCCGCGCGGAGACCCGCCGCACGCCCCGCGCTGCGCGCCACGACGCCGAAGGGTGTGGATGCCTTGCGTCGCGACCTCGCGCACTTCGTGAACGTGAGCACGGATCGCGGCGAGTGGGGCGTGATGGTCGTCTCGCTGACCACGGGCGACACGCTCTTCTCACGCGAAGCCGACGAGCTGCTGCTCCCGGCGTCGACGATGAAGCTCTACACGGCGGCGCTGGCCTTCGAGCGTTTCGGGCCCGCCCACCAGTTCCGCACCGACGTGCTGCGCGACGGATTCGTCGCCGCCGACGGCACGCTCGAGGGCAATCTGTACCTCAAGGGCGCCGGCGATCCGGCCCTGGGCGCGCGCTACGCGCGCTGGAACGACGGCACGCCGCCGATGCAGTCGATCGCCGACTTGGTCTACGCCAGCGGCGTGCGCCGCATCCGCGGGGACATCGTCGGCGATGCGTCGGCCTTCGAGAGCCGCCGCGTCCCGGAAGGCTGGCGCACGCGCTATCTGCAGGCGGGCTACGCGGCGCGCGTCTCGGCGCTGTCGGTGAACGAGAACATCGCCAACGTCGTCGTGCGCAGCACCGCCGCCGGGGCGACTGTCGGCTTCGAAGAGCCGTTGATCGACCTGCCGATGTACAGCACCGTCACGGTGCGTCCGGGCAGTCGGTCGGCGCGCATCAGCGTCTGGCAGGACACGACGCAGGATCGCTTCCGCGTCACCGGCTGGATTGGCTCCTTGAGCCCGGAGCGCACGTATCGCGTCGTGGTCGAACAGCCGGAACGCTTCGCGGCGGCATCGTTGCGCGCGGCATTGCAGAAGCGCGGCATCATCGTGGAGGGGGGCACACGCGCGTCCACGGCCCCATCCGAGGCTGAGCGCCTGACAGCCTGGGCGTCGCCGCCGCTCGCGCAGCTGGTCGCGACGATGAACGGCGAGAGCAACAATCATTTTGCCGAGCTCCTCTTCCGGAATGCCGCGCGATCGGTGCGGGGCATCGGTTCCGCAGAGGCGGCCAACGAGGCCCTGCGCAGCTTCTTGGCCGAGCGCGTCGGCGTACGGCGCGACGCGGTGTACGCGGCCGACGGAAGCGGGCTCTCGACCTTGGATCGCGTGACGACGCGCTCGATGGTGCAGCTGCTCGGCTATGCGCAGCAGGCGCCCTGGGGTGAGGTGTTCCAGGCCACGTTGCCGGTGGCGGGCCGCACGGAGACGCTGCGCACACGCATGCGTCGCACGGCGGCGGCGGACAACCTGCGCGGCAAGACCGGCACGACGAACGACGTGAGCTCGCTGGCCGGCTACGTGCGAAGCAAGGACGGCGAGCTGCTGGCCTTCGCGTTCTTGTACAACGGCCGTGAACTCTGGCGCGCGCGCGAGGCGATCGACGCGATGGGCGTGACGCTGGCGGGCTTCTCGCGCTAGACAAAAAGGGCGCCGCGAATCTCGCGGCGCCCTTTCGACTTCAGCTCAGCAATGGCTTCTCAGGCGGCTTGGGATCCGTCGCCGCCGCCGCATCGAGGATGCGCACTGCCGTGTCCACATCGCCCTGCCGTACCACGAGACGCACGGGGTGCAGGATGTTGAGGAAGGGCAGCATATCACCTGCGTTGTCCTTCAGCAGCATGCTCGGGATGCTGTTGGCATCCAGTACAGCCTGCGCGAACTCAGCTTCGATGCTGTTCTGATACGTCCGGACCACGTACGCATTCTCTGGCATCGTGCCCTCCGGGCGAAACAGGTGAGCGGGTATCGTAGCACCCCTTAGTGGCCGTGGCTAGACGCCACGTAGCTCTGTGACATACTCCGATGAGCGTGGCGAGGTTCCCAAGAGCTTTGCCACGGAGGCACAGAGGCACGGAGCTCCGCGTGGCGATCCGAAGCGCACGTGCGCGTACTCTCTCGTCGTTCTACGCCCAACCAGCGCAATCCTCAGTGTCTCTGTGCCTCTGTGGCCAGTTGGCACAGAGGCACAGAGACAAAGCGGAAGCTCTACCGCGACCGCAACGTCGACACACCGCCCTTCTGCGAGTCGGCCGTCACGGTGAACGGCCCGTTGCCCTGCACGATCCACTTCACGCGCACGATGCCCTGACCCGGGATGTTCGGCACGCGGATCGTTCCCGGATTCAACTTCTGCTCCGTGGCATCACCCGAGAGCGGGTTGTCGATCGTGAAGCCGGCGATCACCCGACCGCCGTTGAGCGAGATCAGGTTCGGCCGCGTGATGCGGTTCTCGAGGTCTTGCTGCGTGTGCGTCGGGGCCACGCGACGGTTCACGACCACCGCCGTGACTTCCGTGAGGCCGTTGCCCAGCGCGCGCGTCGTCACGCTGTCCACTTCCACCAGCGGCATCTGCGAGGTCTGGTAGAGCGTGAACATCATGTTGCGATGGCCATCGCTCTGCAGCATGAAGCCCGGCTCGACGCGACCGAAGTTCTTTTTCGTGCCGCCGACTTCGACCTTGCCGTACTGCGGGTGGTCCACTTCCTGCCACTCGACCATCGCCTCACCCATGAGCAGCAGGCGATTGAAGCGCGACTCGGTGGTCTGGTAGCGACGGTTCTGCGGATTGCCGCCGCCGAAGCCGCCATCATCCTGCGCGTTGCGATAGAAATACAGGAAGGGCGTCCACAACTCATTCGAGAAGGTGAGGATGCCGCGGGCGCCATAGAACCAGTCGAGCTCGCCGCCCCACACCGTGTACAGGTCCTTCCAGACAATCATGTAGCGATAGCCCGGCAGCACTTCCTCACCGACGCGGCCGAGCACGTCGAAGACCTGCACGTCTTGCGGACGGTACTCGTCCTGCGGGACGCCGGGGCCGCGGAGCAGCATGCCGCCGGAGTTGTGATAGCTCTGGGCACCCGCGATGTTCGGATGCGCGATCACGAAGTCCATGATGTTGCGCGTCTCGATCAACGAGCCCGGATAGCGATCCGCGCCGCCCTGCACGTACTGCGGCGCCCAACGCCAGGGCCAGTTGCGGTTCGGGTCATAGACGCCCGGACCGTCCTCGTTCACCACGCCGTCGCCGTCATTGTCGAAGCCTTCGGCGCCCAGCAGGTCGTACTCGCCCTTCTCGCCAGGCAGCACCGGCACGAGGAGGCGCGGGTCTTCCGGCGAGACACGGAAGCGGCCGTTCGAGTTGCGACGGCGCATCTGCGTGATGTGACCGTCGCCGTTGAGGTCGTCCAAGCCGTCCTCATCCACACGACCGTCACCGTCGGTGTCGCGCGGCGCGAGGCCCGTGCGCGGCGAGCTCGCGTTGTTGGGCTGGTGGATGTAGTGATCGCGGCCATCGGGGTTGATCGACGGCACGATGTACAGCGTGTAGTTGCGCAGCAGCGAATCCACGGCCGGCACGCGGTCGGCCATCTCGGCGAGATACCAGGCCGTATAGAGCGAGAACTCCGCGCCCTGGATCTCGTTGGCGTGGATGTTGCCGTCGATCCACATCGCCGGCTTCTTGTCGGCGTCGCCGACGGAGAAGTTGGTCACCGTGAGCAGGAACAT
>PNKF01000113.1 GCA_013822285.1 Gemmatimonas sp. | reverse complement strand
GGTCCTTGTCCTTCTTGGCGAACGACGACTTGTCGAGGTGCTTGTTGATCACGCTCGTGAGCGCCGACTTGAAGCCGGTGAGGTGCGTGCCGCCCTCGTGCGTGTTGATGTTGTTGACGAACGAGAACACGTTCTCGTTGTAGCCGTCGTTGTACTGCAGCGCGATCTCGATGCCGATGTCGTCCTTCTCGCCGTCGAAGTAGACGATCTCCGAGTGCAGGGCCTTCTGCTTGCTGTTGAGGAAGCCGACGAACTCGCGCAGGCCGCCCTTGGCGTGGAAGACTTCCTCGCGCTGCTTGCCCTCGCGCTCGTCCTTGAGCGTGATCGTCACGCCCTTGTTGAGGAACGAGAGCTCGCGCAGGCGCGAGGCCAGCGTCGAGTAGTCGTACTCGAGCTCGGTGAAGATCTGCGCGTCCGGCTTGAACCAGACCTTGGTGCCCGTGTCCTTGGGCTTCACCTGGCCGAGCACCTTGAGCTTCGTCGTCGTGTCGCCACGCGCGAAGTCCATATAGTGCTCCTTGCCCTCGCGTTTCACCCAGACCTTCAGCACTTCGGAGAGGGCGTTCACCACGGACACGCCCACGCCGTGCAGGCCGCCCGACACCTTGTAGGTGTTCTTGTCGAACTTGCCGCCGGCGTGCAGCACCGTGAGCGCAAGTTCGACGCCGGGGAGCTTCTCCACCGGATGGATGTCCACCGGGATGCCGCGGCCGTTGTCCTCGACGGAGATCGAATCATCCGGGTGGATGATCACGTTCACCGTGTCGCAGTACCCGGCCAGCGCTTCGTCGATGGAGTTGTCCACCACCTCGTAGACGAGGTGATGCAGGCCGCGGTGCGACGTCGACCCGATGTACATGCCGGGGCGCTTGCGGACGGCCTCGAGCCCCTTGAGGACTTGGATGCCAGAAGAGTCGTACTGGGAGTCGGCGACGTCGTTCGTCTTGGCCATGTGGGGACGAAAATGAGGCGTGAAAACCGCGCGAAGAAATGCCGAAAATCCGCTCGTGAGAGCGACCCTGAAACCTAAGCGTTTTCAGAGGGAAACGCAACGCAAATGGCGGGCGGCAAATGGCCGTCCCACAAGGGGTTACACGGCACTTGACGGCGCGCCTCCCGGCACTCCGGCGGCGCGCTCAGCGCGTGCGTCCCGGCCCCGGCTCCTGCAGCAGTTCCCAGCGGATCTTCTTCACGCCGGATTCGCCCGTCGCGGCGTTCAGCTTCGCCACCAGCGAACGCTCCATCATCGTCAGCTCCTGCATCCACGCGTGCGTCTTCACGCCCACGACGAGCGTGCCGTCATCGGCGAGCAGACGCGCCTGCGTGACCTTCGCGATCTGCGTGCCCACGGCGCGCGGCCACAACTCCAGCACCTGCGCGCGTTGGACGTCATCGTCGAGCCCACTCTCGCGCAGCGCCTCGGCCAGCATCTCGCCGATCGGCCGCGGCGCGTTGCGCCCACTGCGGCCCCCGGCGCGCGAGTCGTCGTAGTAGGTCATCGCGCGCGGCGCTCCCGAACACGCGGCGTGCTCATGGCGTGAAGGTCCCCGCGCGCACGCTCCAGCGCGCCAGCCGCGTGAACTGCGGCGGGATCTCGTCCTCGCGCGGCACGCAGAGCACGCATTGCCCCACGCCCTCTTCCTCGAGCAGCGCGAGGATGCGCGCCGTGCGCCGCCGATCCAGCTCCGCGAAGGGATCATCCAGCAACAGCGCGGGAATCACGCCCGTCGCCTCGCGATGCGTGGCGCTCTCCAACATGCGCAGCACGATCGCCGCCGTGCGCTGCTGGCCCGCGCTGCCCACCTGACGCAGGTCGTGCGTGTCGAGCCGCAGCACCAGGTCGTCGCGATGCGGCCCCGCGTGTGTGAGACAGCGCCGCAGATCTTGCTCCCGCTGCCGTTCGAGCTGCGCGAGCAACTCCGCCTGCGGATCGTCCGCATCGACCGCGCTGCCGGCGTACTCCAAGGCCGCGGGCTGCGTCTCGCCGATCGCCGCCGACAACTCGGCGAAGCGCGCCGCGTGCGCGCGCGCCCACTCGCGGCGCGCCCGCACGAGCACGGCGCCCTGTTCGGCGAGCGCGGGCTCCCAGGCCGCGACGGCGGACACCAAGCTGCGACCCGCGCCCTTGCGTGAGGCATCACGCAGCGCGGCATTGCGGCGCAGCAGCGCCGCGCGGTATCGACGCAGGGCGTTGAGATAGGCCGGCGAGGTCAGCGCCAAGGTGATGTCGAGATACCGCCGCCGCTCGGCGGGTGCCCCCGCGATGAGATCGACGTCGCGCGGCGAGAAGCTCACGCTCGGCAGCGCGTCCAGCGCATCGGTGATCTTCTCCGGCTCCGCGCCATCGAGCGTGACTTTCTTGCGGCCGGCCCGATCGACGCCCACGGTCACGCGCATCGCCGGCAGATTGCCCAGCTCCGCGGCGATGTGGAACGCCGGCGCGCCGAAGCGGATCAAGTCGCGGTCGCGGGCGCCGCGCAGCGAGCGCAGCAGCCGCAGGTACGCGATCGCTTCGACCGCGTTGGTCTTCCCCTGGCCGTTCTCGCCCACCAGCGCGATGCCTTCCGGCGGCAGTTCGAGTCGCGCCGCCGAGATGTTGCGGAAGTCGTGCAGCGTGAGCGCGTCGAGCCGAGCGTTACGCACCCTTGAAGCTCGGCGGACGCTTCTCGAGGAAGGCGCTGGTCCCCTCGCGCATGTCGGCCGTGCGGCCGAGGGCACCGAAGTGCCGGCTCTCGAGTGCGAGCGCCTCGTCCATCGAGAGCCCGTCGCCCTTGGCGACGACGTCGATGGCGTGGGCCAGCGCCAAGGGCCCATTGGCCATCATCTCCTTGGCCATCGAACGCGACACGTCCATCAACACTTCGTTCGGATACACGGCATTGACGAGACCGAAGCTGGCCGCGGTGTTCGCGTCGATCATGCCACCGGTGAGGATCATCTGCATCGCCCGGCCGCGGCCGATGAGCCGCGGCAGTCGCTGCGTGCCGCCATAGCCGGGAATGAGGCCGAGCTTGGCTTCGGGCAGCCCGAACTTTGCGCCCTCGCTGGCAAGGCGCACGTGGCAGGCGAGCGCGAGTTCGAGGCCGCCGCCCAAGGCGAAGCCGTTCACCGCCGCGATGACCGGCTTGTTGAGTCGCTCGATCTTCGTGAACACGCGCGAGCCCAGCTGCGACAACGCTTCAAGGCCCGCCGGTCCATCGGCCGCCTCGGCGATCTCCGCGATGTCGGCACCGGCGACGAAGGCGCGGCCCGCCCCCGTGAGGATGATCGCGCGGATCTGCTCGCGTTGCGACAGCTCCGTGAACGCCTTGTCGAGCTCGGCGATCACCGTCGCATTGAGCGCATTGAGCTTGTCGGGCCGATTGACCGTGACGATCGCCAACCCGTCAGCGATCTCGAGCGTGAGGAAGGTGAATGGCGTCGTCATGCCTACAATCTATATCTTGCAGCGTGCCCACACCTCCCGTGCAGACCGTCGCGTGGGCCCCGAGCGGGGCGCTGCGCATCGTGGACCAACGGCGATTGCCCGCCGAGTTGGTGATGCGCGACCTCGCGACGGTGGACGAGGTCGCCGAGGCCATCCGGACGCTGGCCGTGCGGGGGGCACCGGCGATCGGCGTCGCGGCGGCGATGGGACTCGCGGCGGCGACGGCGGACGCACTCGCGCGCGGCGCCCTCGGCGATGCGGCGGCTGCGCGGCTGTTCATTGAAGCGGGCGCCGCATCGCTGCGTGGCACGCGGCCAACGGCAGTCAACCTCATGTGGGCGCTGGATCGCATGCTCAGGGCGCTCCAGCGCGCCTCGGGCGATGCCTCCGCCCTCACGGCGGCGATGCGCGAGGAAGCCGAGCGCATCCGTGCGGATGACGTCGCGATGTGCGAGGCGCTGGGCCGCCACGGCCGCGCGCTGCTGCACGATGGCATGCGGGTGCTCACGCACTGCAACGCAGGCGCACTGGCGACTGCGGGCATGGGGACCGCGCTGGCGCCGCTGTATGTGGCGAAGGCCGAGGGCTTGAACATCGAAGTCTACGCCGACGAGACTCGGCCGCTGCTCCAAGGCGCGCGACTGACGGCGTGGGAGCTGTCGCAGGCCGGGATTCCCGTCACGGTCGTCACGGACGGCATGGCGGGTTCGTTGATGGCCGCCGGCAAGGTGGACATGGTCATCGTCGGCGCGGATCGCATCGCGGCCAACGGCGATGCGGCGAACAAGATTGGGACGTACTCGTTGGCCGTGCTCGCCAAGCATCACCGGATCCCGTTCATCGTGGTGGCGCCGTCGAGCACGGTGGACCGCGAGATCGCGACCGGCGAGTTGATCCCGATCGAAGAGCGGGCGCCCGAGGAGATTACGCAGGTCGCCGGCCAGCGCGTGACCGCCGAGGGCGCGCGGGTGTTCAATCCGGCCTTCGATGTCACGCCGGCGGCCCTGATCTCGCACATCGTGACCGAGGACGGCGTGCTCTGCGCGCCGTATCACTTCGATCGCGCGACGCTGCCATTGCCACCTGCGTAAGGAGACGCCGTGCGTCACGTTCTCGCGCTCGATGAAGGCACGACTGGCACGACGGCGTTGGTCATCGCCGAGGATGGGCGCGTGGTGGGCCGCGGGTATCGCGAGATCACGCAGCACTTTCCCGAGCCAGGCTGGGTGGAGCACGACCCCGAGGAGATCTTCGCGCGGACGATCGAGGCGGCGCGCGAGGCCTTGGCGCAAGCGAAGGTGACCCCCGATGCGCTGGGCATCACGAACCAGCGCGAAACCATCGTGCTCTGGGATCGGCGCACGGGTCGGCCGCTGGATCGTGCGATCGTCTGGCAGGACCGTCGCACCACGCGCCGTTGCACGGCGTTGCGCGAGGCAGGGCAGGCGCCCGCGATCTACGCGGCGACCGGACTGGTGACGGATCCGTACTTCAGCGCGACCAAACTCGAGTGGTTGCTGAAGGAGCGTGCGCGCGGCATCTCGCCGGATGCGCTCGCGGCCGGCACGATCGACACCTGGTTGATCTGGAAGCTCACGAACGGTGCGGTGCATGCCACCGATCCGACCAACGCCTCGCGCACGATGCTGTACGACATCGGCGCGCGCGATTGGAGCGAGCAGTTGTGCGCACTGTTCGGCGTGCCGCGCGAGATCCTGCCCGAGGTGCGTCCGTCATCCGGCGCCTTCGGCGAGACCGCAGCGGAGCACCTCGGTGTCGCGTTGCCGATCCTCGGCGTGGCGGGCGATCAGCAGAGTGCGCTGTTCGGGCAGGGCTGTTGGAGCGCGGGCCAGAGCAAGAACACGTACGGGACCGGTGCGTTCCTGCTGTTCAACACGGGCGCGACGCGCCCGCCGGGCGGGCAGGGCATGTTGACGACGCTGGCCTGCGATGCGGACGGCCGCGTGGCGTATGCGCTCGAGGCGAGCATCTTCGTGGCCGGCGCTGCGGTGCAGTGGCTGCGTGACGGACTTGGGCTCTTGGCAAAGGCCAGCGAGACTGAAGCGATGGCGCGGTCCCTCGAGAAGAACGATGGCGTGTACTTCGTGCCAGCGCTCACCGGTCTCGGTGCGCCGCACTGGGAGCCGGAGGCGCGCGGCACCATCGTCGGCCTCACGCGTGGCACCTCGCGCGAGCATCTCGTGCGCGCGGCACTCGAAGCGATGGCCTACGGGACTACGGACGTGCTCGAGTCCATGCGCGGTGCCAGCGGTGCACCGCTCGATGTGTTGCGCGTGGACGGTGGCGCCGCGCAGAACGATTGGCTCATGCAGTTCCAGGCCGACGTGCTCGGCGTGCCCGTCGAGCGGCCCGATCTCGTGGAGACGACGGCGCTTGGCGCGGCAGGACTCGCCGGAATCGCTGGCGGCGTGTGGCCTGATGCGCAGGCCTTCCACGCGTCGCGGACGTTCACGCGCTTCGCGCCGGCGGCCGGCGTGAATGTCGCGCGGCAGGGCTTGGGTGGCTGGCGCCGCGCGACGCGCGCCGCGGTGAGCTGGGCTCGCGATCGGGACGACGCATGAAGTTCGCTTTGGCGATCGTCTTGTTCTCCGGCCGGTTCGGCGCTCCGCCGGAGCGCGCGCCGGAAGATCCCTGGCTCGGGCGCGACAAGCTGTATCACTTCCTTGGCTCGGCGGCCATTCAGTCCGCGGGGCATGCAATCGGACGCAGTCTCGGACTCGATTATCGGGAGGCGGCATGGACGGCAGCAGGACTTACGGTGACGGCGGGCGTGGCGAAGGAGTTCTACGACCGGGCCGATGGCCGCTTCTTCTCGTATCGCGATCTGACGGCCGACCTGCTCGGCGGCGGGACGGGCGCCGTGCTCGTCCGGCAGACGCGGGACTGAACATGCGTGCGCCGCTGGGTTTGACCGACCCGCGGAACGCGGCGCGCTGAATGGCGCTTGATGGGGTAGCACGCCATATTGAAGGTATTCCTGTACGTCTGGAGAGTCCGATGCACCCCCGCACCAAGTTCCTCCTCGGAGGCGTTGTCGTCCTCGGAGCCGCTGGCGTCCTCATGGCCGGCGCGATCAAGGACACTGGTATCTACTTCTTGATGCCCGCCGAGTTGGAGGCGAAAGTCGCCGAAGATCCGTCGATGGTCGGCACCGGCGTGAAGGTCGGCGCGAAGGTCGTGCCCGGCACGGTGGTGCGCGATTCGTCCGGTCGCATGGTCACGTTCCAGATGACCGACGGGCGCGCGACGTATCCGGTGGTGTATCGCGGGATCATCCCCGACACCTTCTCGGACTCCGTGGAAGTGGTCGTCGAGGGTCGTCTCGACGCGACGGGCACGTTCCAGGCGACGACGCTGCTCGCCAAGTGCGCCTCGCGGTACGAAGCGACGCCGGAGAGCTACGAAGCGATGCGCAAGGCGATGGAGAGCGGCGCGCCGATGCCGGCTGGCCACGACAGCGCCACGAAGAAGTCGTACTAAGCC
>PNKF01000112.1 GCA_013822285.1 Gemmatimonas sp. | reverse complement strand
GAGGAAACCGGGACCTGCGTCACACCGAGGTCACGGCCCCGCGGACACCACCCCGAAGACGTGCCGACACGGCGACTCAGCGCCGCGCCACCGCGAACGCCCCCCAGCCTTCCGCGCGCACCAGCGTGCCGTGCTCATCCAGTCGCGGCGGCGGCAGCCGCACCGCACCCGGGGCGAGCGGCGCGACGCCCGTCAGCGGCGATGCCTCCACCTCGCGCAGCGCATCGAGCACGGGCTTCACCACACCACAGGGCACACCGACGGCTTCGAGCGCGGCGATCCACTGCGGCGCAGGCGCCGTGCGCACGCGCGCGGCAATCGCGGCGACAAGCCAATCGCGCGCCGCGACGCGACCGGCATTCGTCGCGAGCGAATCGTCGGCAGCCAGCGCATCGAGGCCAAGCGCGCGTGCGCAGGCCAACCACTGCGCATCGTTGCCCACCGCAATCACGATCGGTCGGTCCGCCGCATCGAAGCACTGATACGGCACGAGATTCGGATGCGCATTGCCCCAGCGCTGCGCCTCTCGGCCCGTCACCAGTGCATTCTGCGCGACGTTGACCAAGGCGGAGGTGGCCGAGTGGGAGAGCGAGACGCTGAGATGCCGCGCGCCGCGGCGACCGCCGGCGAGTGCGGCGAGGATCTGGATCGCCGCGTCCTTCCCGGCGAGCACATCGGCCAGCGCCACGCCGACCTTCATCGGCGCGCCATCGGCCTCACCGGTGATCGCCATCCAGCCGCTCTCGGCTTGCACGACGAAGTCGTAGCCGGGGCGCGGGCTGTCGAGCCCGAAGCCCGTGATGGTGCACCAGAGCAACCGCGGATGCGCGGCCAGCCGCTCGCGCGGACCGAGCCCATGCCGCTCCAGCGTGCCCGGCCGGAAGTTCTCCAGCACCACGTCCGCGTCGGCCATCAGGCGGGCCAGGAGGGCCCGATCGGACTCCCGCGAGAGGTCAGCCGCGACCGAGAGCTTGTTGCGGTTGACCGACAGGTAATAGGCACTTTCGCCCCGCTCGTCGAAGGGCGGACCCCAGCCGCGCGTGTCGTCGCCGCTGCCCGGACGTTCAATCTTGATGATATCTGCGCCCAAATCGCCGAGGATCATGCTCGCCAGCGGTCCGGCAAGAACCCGCGAAAGGTCGAGTATTTTGATGCCAAACAGCGGTTGAGGCGTCATAGTGTCCTTGTAATGCTACTTTGATGGCTCTTGTAACTACTGCCTGCAGAGTGAAAACGTGCCCGATTTTCGACAGCCCAGTCACTTGCTAAATGGCAGAAAAATCATATACTTGCCGCCGTTCATCTCGCGCAGTACCTCGCACCTGAGCACATCCGATGCCCGACACCGCCAAACCGGCTGAAGCCCCCGCCGCCGACAAGCCAGTTCCCCCGAAGCGCAGCCCCGGCCACCGCGGCCAAGACGTCCGTGACACCGTCGCGGAAATGGCGGCCAAGGCGCACGAAATCTCGCTCGAAGCCGGCAGCAAGATGGCCGCTGCCATGAAGGACATCATCGGTGCCGCCGCCGGCAGCATCCCCTTCTCGCTCGAGTCCGCGCGCGATCTGGTGCAGTTTATGGTGCGCCGCTCGCAGATGACACAGGACGAGGCCGACAAGCTCCTGACCGAAGCCGAAGCCGTCTGGCTCAAGAAGAACAAGGGCAAGCTCCCGGCACCGAAGGGCATCGCCACCGCGGGCAAGACGCCAGCTGCGGCGAAGCCGGCCGCTGCTGCATCCGCGGCGAAGCCGGCCGCGGCCAAGCCCGCTCCCGCTGCAAAGAAGGCACCGGCGGCCAAGAAGGCCCCGGCCGCCAAGAAGCCCGCCGCAAAGAAGTGACCCGGGAGGGCTCCCGTGCGGCGTGAGCTCCCTCCGCCCGGCGATGCCCTCGCGCTCACGCGCGCGCTCGTCGCGTGTGACTCCCGCAATCCCGCCTTCGCCTCGGACGCTCCGGGCGAAGGCGCCGCCGCCCAGCTCCTCGCCGAGACCCTGACGAGCTGGGGCTTCACCGTCGACACGCTCGACTCGGCACCCGGCCGCCCCAACGTCGTCGCACGCATCGGCGGCGGACATGGCGGTCGCTCGTTGATCCTCAACGGCCACCTCGACACCGTCGGTGTCGCCGGCATGACGCACGATCCCTTCGCGGCCGACGTTCGCGACGGGCGTCTCTACGGCCGCGGCTCCTGCGACATGAAAGCGGGCATCGCCGCGATGTGCGCAGCCGCGCTTCGCGCCGCCGCCACCGGACTCGGCGGCGAAGTCATCATCACCGCCGTCGCCGACGAAGAATGGGCCAGCATCGGCACGCGCCATCTGCTCGCGATGGGCGTGAGGGCGCACGCCGCGATCGTCACCGAGCCCACACGGCTCGCCATCTGCCCCGCGCATCGCGGCTTCTCTTGGGCAGACGTCCGCGTCGAGGGTCGCGCCGCCCACGGTTCGCGCTACGACATCGGCATCGATGCCGTCATGCACGCCGCGCTGCTGCTCGCCGAGCTCGACGCCTATCAGCGCGAGGTGCTGCCCGGCATCACGCACCCGCTGCTCGGGCGCGCGTCCTTCCACGCCGGCCCGATCCACAGCGACGGCACGCTCAGCTCGTATCCCGCCTGGTGCACGGTGGGGCTCGAGCGGCGCACGCTGCCCGGCGAAGACGGCGCGCACTTCGTGCATGAGATCGAAGCGGCCATCGCCCGCGTCGCCGCGCGCACGCCGAACTTCCAGGCCAGCGTGAAGCCCGGACTCATCCAGCAACCGAACGACGTGCCCGTCGATCACGCGCTGGTGCAGGGACTCAAGGCCGCCGCCACGGCCGTCGGCGCCGCCGCGCCCATCGAAGGCCTCAGCTGCTGGACCGATGCGGCGCTCTTCACCGCCGCGGGCATTCCGGCCATTTGCTTCGGCCCCGGCGACATCGGCTTGGCACACGCCGCCGAGGAGTACTGCCCGGTGGATGAGATCGCCGTGGCCACCGATGTGCTGGCGCGTTTCATCACGGATTGGTGCGGACCAAAGGGAGTCGCATGGGGCAGCTGAGCGTGAAGCAGTACGATGCGCTCGAGCGCGCCGTCACCAAGCAGCAGCGCGTGATGGTGATGCGCCGCGGCACGGAGTATCTCGTCATTCCCGAGCGACTGACGCTGATTAAGGGCCGCGAAGCGATCATCGCGCGGCATCCGAGCACCGGCGCATCGCTGACGCTCTACCTCGACGAAACGGACGCGCTTGAGGTCGTGAAGTGAGCGCTGAGCTCCCGCTCGTCGCCGTCTACGCCGACGAGTCCTGCCTCGGCAACGGCAAGGAAGGTGCGAACCCCGGTGGCGCCGGCGTGCTCATCGAGTTCCGCCACGGCGATGGCCGCATCACGCGCCGTGACCTCTGGGTCAGCGATCCCGGCACGACGAACAATCGCATGGCGCTGCGCAGCGTCATCGAGACCTTCGTCGCGCTCAGCGCCAAGGGCCAGCGCTTCCGCGTGCAGTTCACCACCGACTCGCGCTACATCGTGGACGGCATGACCGGCTGGGTGTTCGGCTGGGCGCGCGCCGGCTGGAAGCGGAAGACCGGCCCGATCGAGAACCTCGCGCTCTGGCACGACGCCATTCGCGCGGCGGCGCCGCATGCCGTGAGTTGGCAGTGGGTGCGCGGCCACGACGGGCATCCGCAGAACGAATACGCGAACCATCTCGCGACGCGGGCTGCAGCCGACCAGTCGTCCTCAGGTGGCGCGGTGGACAGCGCCTTCGACACCTGGCTCGCCGCATACCGCGCCAAGGGTGGTCGCGTCACGGAGACGGCCGCCTTCCCCGATAGCGCGACGTTCAAGGCCTCGGCATCTTTGCCGCGGGTACCCTGAGATGACCACCGACGCGCTTGATGCGCTCTTCCGACGCCTCGTGCTCGCGGCCCAGCAGGCCGGCGCGCTGTCGCGTCCGATCGAAGTCGGCGAGGTGCTCGATCAGTTCGTGCCCTACCGCGCGGCGCGCCGCGACGGGCTGCTCGACACCAACGACGACTACCTGCACTGCGTGATGCAGCTGCTTGCCGGCGAGCGCGGGTACATCTTCGCAGACGACCTGCTGCAGGACGATCTCAAGGCCGAGCTGAGCGCGCTCAATCCTGACTTGAGCGCGCTGACGACGTATCGCACGGCGAAGGTGCGGATCGCGAGCGCGGAAGCGCAGCGCGTGCTGGCCGGCGACACCGCGATCGATTTACGACCGCCGACGCCGGCGGCGACGGACATCGTGCGCCCCGTCGCGATCCCAACCGCGCCTCGCGGGGTATCACCCGTTGCACCAGCGGCCGCGACGCCGACGGTCGAGCCAGCGCCAGTCGGGGTGGCGACCCCACGACCCGTGACTCCGCCCGAGACGTCCGCGCTCCGCGAGCACGTGGCGCCGCTGGTGTCACCCCTGGGCGTACCCGCCGTCGGGGAACCCGACACGCACGAATGTCCGTATTGCTCGCAGTCGCTGCCGACGGATCGTTCGCTCAAGTACTGCCCGCACTGCGGGCTCAACCTGCGCATCCGGCGCTGCCCCGGATGCAGCGCCGAGATGGAAGCCGAATGGAAGTTCTGCGTCACCTGCGGGCGCTCCGCGCCCTAGTCCTCACGCTCGCGGCGCTGGCCCTCACGGCCGGCGACGTCGACGCCCAGCGTGGTCGCCAGGCTGAACCACTGCGCCCCGCCGGTGGGCCGCAGTGGCCCGTGAAGACACGCGAACACGTCGACCTCTGGCTGCACGCCTTCGCGCTGCTGCAGACGGACACCGCGAAAGTGCCGTTCTTCGATCGCGGCTACGCCGAGCGCATCACCATCGTCAAGAACTCCCGCGCCGTCTACACGAAGTTCGACGAACAACGGGCCGCGCTCGCTGCCGATCCCGTGGCCACCAGGCATCTGCTCGACGCGCAGTTCCTGCCGCTGTACTTCGGCACCTGGCAGGAGATGAGCCAGGCGATCGAGTACTTCCTGCGCGCCGAGGGCGACCCGCGCCGCGCCAACAACCGCGACGTACAAGGCATCGTCGCCTTCCTCGCGCAGAGCTTTCCCCGCGCCGATGACCGCGCTTGGTTGCGCAAGCTCGTCGATGCCGTCCAGTCCGAGTACGACCAGTTCTACAAGGCCTACTGGCTGGAACAGTTCCGCGAACGTGAACGTGCGCTCGCCGTGGCCGACTCGCTCTGGCAGTCCACCTGGCGTCCGGGCTTGCAGCGCTACCTGAACTACACGCGCCAGACCAGCGGCGATCTCATCCTCGCCATGACGCTCGGCGGCGAAGGCCGTGCGCTGCCCGCGGGCCAGCGCACGAATCAGTACGCAATCGCCTTCCCGACGAGCGCCGACTCGGCGGAAGTGCTGCTCTACGTGTTCGCGCACGAAGCCGCTGGCGAGATCGCCCGGGTCGCCGTCGCCGATCACCTCACGCCGGCCCAGCAGCGCCAGGGGCTCGGCAACACGCTCGGGGCGGCCGGCCTCGTGCGCGGCGGAGCCTTGCTCGCCGAGCAGGCAGTGCCCGGCGCGGGGGAGCGCTACGCACGCTACTACCTCGCACAGATGGGCAAGACGGCGCCCGAGGGTGGCGCGCTCGCCGCGCTCGCGGAGGCGTTCCCGATGCCCGACGTGATGATCGACGAGATGAAACGCCAGATCGCCCTCTCGGTCCAGGGCATCTGACATGGCGGATCCCACCCCGCCGGTCCTGCATCGCGCAGCGCTCGAGCGCGTGCTGCAACGCGCGGCCGAGTTGCAGGCGGCGAGCACAGAAGTGCCGGAGACGCTGAGCGAGGAAGAACTCGTCGCGCTCGGCGCCGAAGTCGGCCTGAGCGCCTCGGCGCTCAAGCAAGCGCTGGTCGAGGAGCGCATGCGCGTCGTGCTGCCGGAGGAGCGCGGGCTCGTCGCCTCGCTCACCGGACCCGCGACGTTCGTGGCAACGCGCATCGTGAACGGCAGCCCGCGCGAGGTGCTCACGAAGCTGCACCGCATGATGGACGAGGGCGAGAACCTGCGCGAGGTCCGTCGCTTTCCGGATCGCGTCGTCTGGGGTGCGCGCGGCGGCTTCGCCGGCACGATCCGCACGCTGACCCGCCTCGACGGCCGCGGCTTCCCGCTGGCCCGCGCCGACGAAGTCAGCGCGGTGGCGGTCGCGGCAGATACGAACCGCGTGCACGTGCGGCTTGAGGCCTTGCTCCACGACCGCCGGAAGGGCGCGGTCCAAGCGGGCGCCATGGGCATCTTCGGCGGCACGGCGACGGCGCTGGTGTTCGTGGCGCTGAACATGATGCTGCCGCTCGCGGTCGGCGCGGGGGCGGTCATCGCCGGATCGGCCGCACTCAGTGGTCGCAACTCCTACCGCCGCGACGCCCGTCTGGCCCAGCTGGCCTTGGAGCAGATTCTCGACCGCTTGGAGTTCGGCGAGGCGAGCAAAGGGAAGCTATTTTCCCTAGGATGAGCGGCAGCGCACAAACGTTCGTCCCCGCGGCTGATCCTGTCAGCCGTATCCGGGACGCAGAGGCCTTCGGCAAGCGTGTCTTGCCGGCGGTCTCGCGCACGTTTGCCATCTCCATCCGCTTCCTTCCCGGCGACCTCGGCAAGGCCGTGCTCACGGCCTACCTGCTCTGCCGCATCGCCGACACCATCGAGGACGACAACTCGACGCCACCGGAGCGTCGCGCCGAGTTGCTGGAGCTGTTTCTCGCCACGCTGTTCGACCGCGAGAAGGCCGAGGCCTTCCCTGCACTCGCGGCCGGCCTGCAGGGTGACGCGGCGCATCTGGAGTTGGTGAAGCACACCGATCTGGTGCTGGTCAACTTCCGCACGCTGCCGCCGCGCACGCAGGAGCGCGTCGCCCATTGGGTGCGCGAGATGGGCGTCGGCATGGCGAAGTTCGTGCGCAACTATCCCCGCGGCATTCGCATCCAGACGGTGGGCGAGTACAAGGAGTACTGCTATTACGTCGCGGGCACGGTGGGTTGCATGCTCACCGAGCTGTGGCATCTGCATGCGCCGGCAGTGGGCAAGCGCGAATTCGACAA
>PNKF01000111.1 GCA_013822285.1 Gemmatimonas sp. | reverse complement strand
GGGGAACTCGTTGTTGACGTACTGCTTGCGGAGCTTCTTCGGCGGCGTCGGCATCGTCGTGGGCTTGGCGTTCTGGTGGGGACCGCGAACCTATGCGAAGCTACCCCCGCGCAGGGGCGGGGGGAAGGGTCAGGTGACGGTCGGACGCGTGTCAGCGAATGCCTTCCATGCGTCGGTGGCCAGGATGTCGTCGATCTCCCCGACCACGCGACGGACCTCATCGTCGGTCGAGTAGAAATGCGGCGCCACGCGGATGCCGGCGCCGGGGCGATAATCGATGACGACGTCGCGTGCGAGCAGCGCCTGCGCGACCGCCGCGCCATGCGGCACATCGAAGGCGATCGTGCCGCCACGACGCGCCGGATCGCGCGGTGCGGTGAGCTTGTACCCTCGCGCATCGGCGAGTTCGACCAGCATTGCCGTCTGTCGCTGACTCTTGGCGCGGACATTCAACATCCCCGCCTCGTGCACGATGCGCGGGCCTTCGGTGGCGGCGTACAACGACGGCACCGTGGGCGTCCCGCCCAGCCAGCGCCAGATGCCCTCGGCGGGCTCCATCTTCGTATCGAAGGCGAAGGGCCGCTTGTGCGCCTGCCAGCCCGTGAGCGCGGGTGCGAAGCGCTCGCTCATCGCGGGGCTCGCATAGAGGAAGCAACCGCCCGGACCGCCGCAGAGCCACTTCAACACGCCGCCCGAGAGGAAATCGACGCCGGAGCGCTTCACGTCGACGGGGATCACACCGACGGAGTGGTAGGCGTCCAACGACACCAGTGCGCCCTGCGCGTGCGCGTGTGCGACCAGCGCATCGGCGTCGATGATGAACGCCGAGCGGAACAGGACATGGCTGACGCAGACCAAGGCCGTGCGTTCGGTGATCGCCGCGTGCAGCGCCTGCTGGTCGATCGAGATGCCGTCCTCGCTGGGCACGATGACGACGCGCGCCCCGAACTTGGGCGCCAGATGCTCGATCGCGTAGCGCACGCTCGGGAAGTCGAGCTCCGTCATGACGATCTCATCGCGCTCGTCGGTGATCGGCACGGCGGAGAGCACCGTCGCCTGCGCCATCGTCACGGTGGGGACGATGCCGACCTCGTGCGTCGACGCCCCGACGAGCGGGGCGACCACGTCTCCGACCGTGACGGGCATCTCCCACCAACCCTTGGCCCAGGCGCGCACGCCATGCGTCCGCCACGCGTCGGCATAGGCCTGCAGGCGCTCCGGCACCTGCCTGGGCATCGCGCCCAAGGAGTTGGAGACGAGGTAAGTGCAGGTGGAGAGGATGGGAAACTCCTCTCGGTACTTCAGGAGCGGATCAGACACGGTGGGGGTGCGAAGAGCGAAGAGCGAGGGGAAGGAGCGAGGGACGAGGTTCGAAGAATCGAAGAAACCTCAAGATGCAAAGAAGAATGTACATCCGCGCCGACTCAGTTCGCTCGCCGGTTCACAGGCGTTCACGCTCACCACTCAAGCTTCGCCCCTTCCCCTTGGACTTCGATTCTCCCCCTCGCGCTTCGCTCCCTTCTACTCCTCCGGATGCCGCGCCTGCCACAGCGCCACGCGGCGATACAGGATCGGCAGCACGAAGAGCGTGAGGAAGGTCGAAGTCACGAGCCCACCAATGACCACGCTGGCCAGCGGCCGCTGCACTTCCGCACCGGCGCTGGTCGTCAGGGCCATCGGCACGAAGCCGAGGCTGGCGACCAAGGCCGTCATGAGCACCGGCCGCAGTCGGTCGACCGCGCCGTGCAACACGGCATCATCCAGCGAACGTCCCTTCTCACGCAGGTGATTGATGTGCTCGACCATCACCACACCGTTGAGCACGGCGATGCCGAACAGCGCAATGAAGCCGATGCTCGCCGACAGCGAGAGGTTGATGCCCCGCAGCCAGAGCATGGCCACGCCGCCGACCAATGCGAAGGGCACGTTCATCAGTACCAGCCCCGCCTGCGCCACCGAGCCGAACGAGAGGAAGAGCAGCAGGTAGATGATGACGATCACCGCCGGCACGACCAGCGCGAGGCGCCCCAACGCGCGCGTCTGGTTCTCGTACTGCCCGCCCCATTCGAGGAACACGCCCGGCGGCAGCTCGATCTCCGCGGCGACGCGCGCCCGCACTTCCTGCACGAAGCTGCCGAGGTCGCGGCCGCGCACGTTGCTCATCACCAACGTGCGGCGCTGGGCGTCCTCATGCGCGATCAGCTCGGGACCCATCACCGTCTCGATGCTCGCCAGGGAACCCAGCGGGATGCGTGCGCCGCTGCCGGTGCGCACGGTGATGCGCTTGAGCGATTCGAGGTCGCGGCGCGCGTCATCAGGCAGCCGCACGGCGACGCCGATGCGGCGCGGCCCATCCACCAACTCGGTGGCCACGTTCACGCCGGTGCCGAGGTCGAGGGCGGCCTGCACATCCGCCACCTGCACTCCGTACCGTGCCAACGCGGCGCGATCGACCTGCACGCGGTACTGGCCACTGCCATCGGCAATCTCCACCGAGACGTCAGCCGAGCCTTCGACGCTCGCGACGATGCGCTCGATGCGCGTGCCCAGCGCTTCGTTCACCGCGCGGTCCGGGCCGACGATCTTGATCCCCAGGTCCGTGCGGATGCCGCTCTCGGCTTCGTCGAGTCGCATCGCCAGCGGCTGCGTGAAGGCGATCTCCAGTCCGGGAATGGCCGCGAGCGCGGAGTCGAGCAATCCGACGAGCTCCTCGTTCGTCTTCGCGGACGTCCACTCCTCGTGCGGCTTGAGGATGACGTAGGTGTCGCCTTCGTACAGCCCCATCGCTTCGGTCGCGAGGTCAGGGCGGCCTTCCTTGGTCACCACCGTGATGACCTCGGGGAACTGCTTGATGATGCGCTCGGCCTCCGTCGACAGCCGCGTGCCCTCGCCCAGCGAGATGCTGGGCAAGCGGCGCGAGGTGATGAGGATATTGCCCTCGTCGAGCTTGGGCATGAACTCGGTGCCGATGAAGGCGAGTGAGCCGATGGCGGCGAGCACCGCCAGCGCCGAGATGCCGACGATGCGCGGTCCATGGGCCATCGCCCGCGTCAGGCCGCGCGCGTAGCGTACGCGCAACGCGTCGAGCAGGCGGTGCTTCTCTTCGTGGTCGTGCTTGAGCACCATCGACGCGATGCTGGGCACATAGGTCAGGGCCAGCAGCAGCGAGCCCAGCACCGCCGTGACCACCGTGAAGGCCATCGGCTTGAACATCCGGCCTTCCATGCCATCGAGCGTGAAGATCGGGATGTACACCGCGACGATGATGGCGATGCCGAACAGGATGGGCCGGCCCACCTCGACGGCGGCGCCGAGGAAGATCGAGCGGCGATCCTCGCTGGTGCCGTCCTCGAGCTTCCGGACGAAGTTCTCGATCATCACCACCGAGGCATCGACGATGAGCCCGAAGTCCATGGCACCCAGCGACATCAGGTTGGCGCCGTAGCCGAACAGGTGCATGCCGCCGAAGGCGAAGAGCATGGACAGCGGAATCACCGACGCCACGATCAACGAGGCGCGCCAGTTGCGCAGGAACAAGAAGAGCACGGCGATGACCAGCAGGCCGCCCTCGACCAGGTTCTTGGTGATGGTCTTCGTGGTGCGGGCGATCAGCTGCGTCTGGTCGTAGAACGGCGTGATGTGCACGTGCGACGGGAGACCCTCGCGCACCTCGTCCAACCGCGTCCGCACGTCACGGATGACGCGGCGCGAGTCGGCACCCTTGAGCTTCATCACCATGCCGGTCACGACTTCACCCTTCGCGTCCTGCGTGACGGCGCCCTGGCGCGGCAGCGCGCCCATCTCCACGCGCGCGACATCGCGCACGAGCACCGGGGCGCCACCGCGCGTCGCCACGACCATGCGACCGATCTCGCCCAGCGACTCGGCGCGACCCATGCCGCGGATCGTGAAGCGCTCGCCGGCGGTCTCGACGTAGGCGCCGCCGAAGGTGCGATTGTTGGCGTCGAGCGCGTCGTGCAGGTCCTGCAGCGTGAGGTCGCGCGCGGCGAGGCGTGCCGGATCGGCGATCACGTGCACCTGCTCGATGAAGCCGCCCCAGGAGTTCACTTCGCTCACACCCGGCACCGTGCGCAGGCGCGGACGGATGGTGTAGTCGTGCAGCGTCTTCAGCTCGGCCAACGTCATCGAGTCGCTGGTGACCGTGTACTGGTAGAGCTCACCCATCGGTGTGCTCACCGGGCCCACGCCGGGTTCGATGCCCGCCGGGAGCTGGCCCACGGCATCGGCCACGCGCTGCTGCACCAAGGTGCGGGCGAAGTACACGTCCACCTTGTCGGGGAAGCTCACCGTGATCAGCGAGAGTCCCTGCTTGCTCACGGAGCGCACGTTCTCCGCGCCCTGGATGCCCATCAGCGTGGACTCGAGCGGATACGTGACCAGCCGTTCCACATCCTCGGGCGGCATGCCCGGCGCGCTGGTGATCACTTCGACGCGCGTGCCCGTCAGGTCGGGGTACGCATCGAAGGGAATGTGCGTCAGCGCATAGAGGCCAAAGGCAACGATCGTGAGAACGCCGCCGATGACGAAGAAGCGCTGGTGCAGCGCGAAATCAACGAGGCGCTTGAGCACTAGTGGCCTCCCTCACCCGCGCCCTGTCGCTTGAGGATCTCGGCCTTCGCCAGCGCCGCGCCGCGCGTGACCACCGAGTCGCCGGCGGCGAGACCGCCGAGGATCTCCGCGCGCTGCGAGGTGCGACGCCCGACGCGCACGCGCACGGCTTCGAGCAACATCCCTTCGCCGAGTCGCGTGCCCTTCACCACCACCGTATCACCCTCGAAGAGCTGCACCGCCTCGGCGGGCACCGACAGCGTCGCCGCACCATTTGCCCCAAGCAGCTCCGCGTCGGCCGTCATCTCGGCGCGCAGCAAGCCTTGCGCCGACGCCGCGGCACGGGCCCAGACTTCGATGGCGCGGCTCGTGGAGTCCACCACCGGCGAGATGCGCGTGATGCGCGCGTCGAAGCTGCGGTCCGGGTATGCCGGCACCTTGAAGCGCAGCGGTTCGCCGATCGCGACGCCCGCGATCGCTTCCTCAGGCAAGCGCAGCACCACCCCCAAGCCGGCGTCACGGGCCACGGTGAGCAGCGCCTGCCCGACCAGCACCACTTGCCCCGGCATCACCACACGATCGGTCACCACGCCGTCGAACGGCGCGCGCACCAGGGCGGCGTGCTCATCGGCGTCGCCGGTCGGACCGTCCCCGAGCAGATGCTTCACGTAGCCCTCGGCGCGGTCGAGCTCGGCGTGGGCGGCATCCCGGGTTGCGGCCGCGGCCGTCCGCGCGGCGCGGAGACGTTCGACTTCGGCCTGGGCGATCGCCTTGGCGGCAAGCAGTCGTTCGCCGCGTCCGACCGCCTGCTCGGCGACGGCAAGGTTGGAGTCGGCGCTGGTGGCGGACGAACGCGCGGCGACAAGACGCTGGCGCGCGTCCATCATCTCATGCGAATGCACGACGACGAGCACCTGGCCCTCGCGCACGCGATCGCCGGGATACGCGCGGACTTCGAGCACGCGACCCTCGACCAGCGAGCCCAGCGGCTGCGCGTCGTTCGGATCATGCGAGACATGCGCCGGCAGTTGCCAGGCCTCGCGCCAAGGCGCGTCAGCGGCGGCACCGAGTGCGAAGCCGCCGATGCGCAGCGCGTCGGCATTGAGCAGCGCGGTATCGGCGACGACATCCGTCTCCGGGGTGGCCGCTGCGTCGTCCCCGCCGCAGGCCGCGAGCGAAACGAGAGCGATCAAGGCAAGTGCGCGCATCAGGGCATCTCCAGGACCGACGCGCCCATCGCGCGCCGAAGTTCGAGTCGGATCAGGTGGCGATCGGCAGTGGCCTGCAGGGCGGCGGCGCGCACGTCAGCGACGGCGCGCAGTGTTTCGAGCGTCTCGGTCAGTGTCGCGTGCCCTTCGCGGTACGCGGCCTCGGCCGCTGCCGCGAGTTCGTCCGCGCGGCTGGCGCTGCTGGCATCGGCGCGCACGGCGAGTCCATCCATCGCCATGACGGCATCGTAGGCGGCGCGCACTTCGCCGCGCACGCGGATCTCCAGCGCGCGACGTTCCGCGTCGGCGAGCAGCCACTCGCCGGTGCTACGCTCGCGATTGCCGCCGTTCGCATTGAGGATCGGCGGCGTGACGAACAAACCGATGACGCTGGTGGAGTAGCCGCCCGTTCCCTTGTAGCCGGCGGTGAGGCCCACGTCGGCGAAGGTGCCGCGCGATTCCGCCGCACGTCGACGATCCGCTTCGCGCATGGCCGCTTGGGCCGCGAGTACGTCGGGGCGCTGCGCCAACGCCTGCGCGATGGCGTCATCCGCCGTGAGGGCGAGTGGCGCGACGTTCAACGAGGGCGGCGGCGCGAGCTGCAGCGCCTGCGGGTCCGCGACGCCGAGCCGCGCGGCGAGCGCTGCCCGTGCCCGGCCCGCGGCGGCGACTGCCTGCACCGCGTGGTAGCCCGCGCGTTCGGCCTCGAGGCGCGTGCGCATCGCGCTCGCTTCGGCGATCGCGCCCTCGGCGGCCCGTAGCGAATCGAAGCGTGAGAGCTCGGCGAAGCGCGCCGCCTGCTCGGCGGCGAACTGTGCCGTCGAGGTGGCGGCCCAAACCATCCACCATTCGCGTGCGGCGTCGAAGCCGGCCTCGCGTTGCACGAACAGCGAGTCCGCCACGCCGCGCTCGCGGGCGGCACCCAGTGCGCCGCGCAGGGCGAGTCGACGGCCCGTCAGCGAGACGGGCAGCGTGAAGGTCGCGAAGTCGTCGTAGGGCAACGGCGAACCTTCGTTCTCACGGCGGAGTTCGAAGGTCGGGTTCGCCCATTGCGCGTCCGTGCGGGCGCGGCCGACAATGATCTGGCGCGCGGCGGACGAGGCCTGCGCGGCGGGGCCGACCTGCATGGCCCGCGTGACGGCCTGCTCGAGCGTCAGCGGCGCATCCTGCGCCGCGAGCGCTCGGCCGACCAGCATCAGGGCGCCGAAGGCGCCAAAGCGGAGTCGTGGCATCACCCGTCAAGCTAGGACGGGCAAATGAACG
>PNKF01000110.1 GCA_013822285.1 Gemmatimonas sp. | reverse complement strand
TGAATCCGACGAGGCTCACGGGGCACGCTCGACTGCGATGGCCACACGCGTACCGTCGGCGAGACGGCTGGCGCCGGCGATGACCACACGGGCGTCAGCGGCGAGATCTCCGCGCACGGCGGCCAAGGGGCCATCAAGCCAGAGCACGTCCACGCGCTTGCGTGTCGCGACCGCCCCAGCGGCGTCGACGATGAAGACCGTAG
Organism: Gemmatimonas sp.; assembly: GCA_013822285.1. GTDB lineage: Bacteria > Gemmatimonadota > Gemmatimonadetes > Gemmatimonadales > Gemmatimonadaceae > Pseudogemmatithrix. The sequence goes on along the minus strand of PNKF01000110.1, from coordinate 6,883 downwards.
CGGCGCGGCCGTCGACCTCAAGCAGCGCCTCGGCGGGAATCGTCAGCACTGGAGCGGTCGACTGCGGCGTGATCCGCGCGCGACCGATCAGGCCCGATGCGAGACGTCGACCCGCAGGCTCGATGGCAATCTCGACTTCGTACGTGCCGGTCATCGCCGCCGCAGCCACGCCGACGCGCTCGACGCGACCTTCAAAGGCGACGTCGGGATACGCATCGAACTCGACGCGTGCGCGCATGCCCTCGGCGAGGCGGACGGCGTCACGGTCGGGCGCTCCGGCCCGCAAGACGAGTCCGTTGCGGTCGCTGCGCAGCACGAACACCGGCGCTCCCGGACCGACGAGCTGACCGCGCTCCAGCTGCTTGCGGAGGATGACGCCCGCCGCGGGCGCACGGACCTCGGCATACTGCTTGTTGAATTCCGCGGCGCGCAGCTGGGCTTCGGCGACTTCGAGCCCCGTGCGGGCGTCCTCGAGCTGCGCGAGTGTGGTCACGCTATCGCGCTGCAAGCGTTCGACGCGGGTGAGGTCGCGGCGCGCCTTGTCGCGGGCCTCGCGCGCGGCTGACACCGACGACTCGATCTCGGTGAGCGAGAGGGCAGCGAGCAACTGTCCTTCGCTGACGCGGTCGCCCGCTTCGACGGAGACCGTTGCGACCACACCGCCGATCTTGAAGCCCAGCGGAATCTCCTCCTTGGCGCCGAGCATTCCCGTGAGCTGAATGTCGGGCTCGGCGCTGCGCAGCTGCGGCGAGGCGACGCGCACTGGGATTGGCGCCGTCGACTCGCCGACGGGTTCGACCTCGCCGGCACAGGCGGCAAGCGCGAAGGCGAGGGCAAGCATCGGAAGGCGCTGGGTCACTGGGCAGTCCTCGGATAGAGCGCGGCCGCGCGGTCGAGCTCGACGCGCCGCAGGTAATAGTCATGGGTGGTGAAGACCGCATTGAGCTGTGCCGCGGTGCGCTGTACGCGCGCTTCGCTGAGCTCGAGCGAGGAGGCGAGACCTTCCTCGTAGCGGCGGCTGACGAGTTGGTACGTGCGATCGGCGGCCGCTTCCTGCGCGGCGGCCGTCTCGATGGCTTGCTTGGCTACCGCGGCGGCCTGCCAGGCCAGGCGTACCTGAAGCTCGATGCCGCGTCGCGCGTCCTGCCCCTGCAAGGCGATGCGCTCGGCGTCGAGCTGGGCTTGCTGCACCCGCGCGGCATCGCGACCGCCGTTGAAGAGATTCCATGACGCGACGACACTGACCAAGGCGAAGTCCGCATCGCTGCGGAACCGGTACTCATTGCCCTGCACTCCATAGTCGAGCGCGACGGCGAGGTTCGGCAGGTAGCTGCCGCGGGCGACCGATGCCTGCGCGTCCGCCGCTCGCTTGCCGGCGTCGAGTGCGCGCAACTCCTCGCGTTCGACCAGCGCACTCTGCAGCGCGGACTCGAGTGTGGGCAGCGCATCGAGCGCCAAGTCTTCGGCCGGAACGGCCTGCACCTCGGCGTCGATCGGACGTCCGACAATGAGATTGAAGTTCTGCCGCGAGGCATCGGCGAGCTGCTGCGCTTCGGATTCGCGTTGCTGTGACTCACTGAGCTCGGCGCGGGCACGCGAGAGCGCATCAGGGGTCGCACGGCCAGCCTCTACGAGACGCGATATCACGCGCACCTGCTCCTCGAGCAACGCGCGCGTCGCGACGCGAAGCTCGAGAAGCCGTAGGGCCTTGGCGTGATTGACGTAGCCAGCCCGGATCTCACTGGCCAGCTGCCGCTCGTTGGCACCGAAGCTGGCTTCCTGGACCTGACGCGCGGCACTGGCCGCACGGTAGCCCGAGTAGATCTCGGCCTGAAAGATCGGTTGGGCGACGCGCACGGCCGTTTCTTGCTTGAGCGGCAACCGCAGGTCGATGTCCGTGGGAAACTGCGGCGCGCCGATGAGCTGGTTCAGCGCGGCGAATGCCGGGTTGATCAGCTCGCCGAGGTTCACGACGCGGCCCGACACGTTGGTGTAGCGGGCGTTCACGGTCGCGCTCGGCAGGAAGTTGCCGCGGGCTTCGCGGAGCGCGGCGTCGGCGCGCTGGACCTGCAGCGCTTGTTGCCGGATGCCGAGGTTCTGGCGCAGGCCTTCACGCACGTAGTCGTCGAGCGCGGACTGCGCGTCCAGCGGCGATGCCGCCACCATGACAACGGCGAGTTTGAGAACAGCGATGCTGGGTAGCGCACGTGGCAAACGCATACGGACCATCGGCGGACAGGGTGTGAGCGAGTCTGTTTCTAGAGAGTGACCTCTAATACGCGGTCAATAATTAGAGGGTTTCCACTACTTGTCAATAGTGGAGGGGATTCTCTATTTTGTAACAGATGCCAAAGCCAGCCATCACCCCTGTTGTCGCCGCCGAGCTAGACGCCCGGGAACGGGCACCCCGCACCCCGCAGCAGGAGCGCGGGCAGCGCCGGGTGGACCAGATCCTCGATGCCGCGGAGCAGGTGTTCGTCGAGCACGGCGTCGGCGCCGCGACGATGCAGATGATTGCCGATCGGGCGGGCGCCTCGATGGGTTCGCTGTATCACTTCTTCCCGAACAAGGACGGAGTGGTCGAAGCCCTTGGCGCGCGTTACGCCGATGCGGTGCGCGATGCGAATCAGAAGGCCATGCCGCTCGAGCTGGTGCATCTGCCGGCGGAGGAGCTTTTCCAGCGGGTGCTGCAGGCGCAGGTGAAGCTGATCGAACGCACGCCGGCCTTCGATGCCGTGCACGAGGCGGTGCAACGCAACTGTCCGGCGATCAACGACGCCATGGAACAGGCGCTCGTGGGGCATGTCGGGCAGTTCTTGGCATTGCGCTATCCGAAGATGCCCACCGAGGATCGTATCGCCGCAGCGATGGTCTCCGTGTCAGTGGTGCACGCCGTCGTGGAGCTGGCGGTGCGACTGCCGGCGACGCACCGCATGTCCGCCATCACTGAGGCACACCGCATGCTGGTGGCGCATTACTCGAAGTATGACTCGCTGTATGGTGCCGCATGATTGACGCGTTCACGCCCATCCTGCTCGGGATCCTGTTGGGACTCCGCCACGCCACCGATGCCGACCACGTGGTCGCGGTGACGACCATTGTCGCGCGCGAGCGCTCACTCGCCCGCGCCGCGTGGGTGGGAGCCGTGTGGGGCCTCGGCCACACGCTGACGCTACTGCTCTTGGGCGGCGCGATCATCGCGTTTCGCATCGTCATTCCCCCGCGCATCGGCCTGGGGCTGGAGTTTGGTGTCGCGCTGATGCTGATCGGACTTGGCTTCTCGAACATCCGCCGCAGCAATGACGACGCGGCGCCGAAGCTCTCGCGTCCGCTGCTGGTCGGCGTGGTGCACGGACTCGCTGGCTCGGCGGCCGTGGCGCTGCTGGTGCTGGCGACCATCCGTGAACCGTGGGCCGCGGCGGCGTACCTGCTCATGTTCGGCACGGGCACGATCATCGGGATGATGCTCGTGACCGCGATTCTCGCCGTCCCGGCCCTCTATGCGGGCAATCGCATGCATCGCATGCGCGTGGGCGTGCGGGTCGCCGCCGGCGCGCTGAGCATCGTGTTCGGCGTGTTGCTCGCGCGCGAGCTGATCGTCGACGGCGGATTGTTCTCGGCCGCCCCGACGTGGGAACCGCACTGACCGCTGTGCGAGGCAAGTCGACGCGTCGTGCGACTTCGCCGCGAAGCGCGGCCAAGAAGCGCAAGCGCTCGCCACGCCTCAAGGCCGAGGCCCTGCGGGAGTTCGGCACGAAGCTGCGGGCCTGGTATCGGCGCAACGCGCGGGACCTTCCGTGGCGCAAGACGCGCGATCCGTACGCGATCTTGGTCAGCGAACTGATGCTGCAACAGACGCAGGTCAGTCGAGTGCTCGACTTCTGGCATCGGTTTCTTCAGCGCTTCCCCAGCCTGCAGCACCTCGCCGAGGCGCCCGAAGGCCAAGTACTCGCGCAATGGCAAGGTCTGGGCTACTACGCGCGGGCGCGGAATCTGCACGCGCTCTCGCGCCGCGTGCTGCGCGAGGGCGCCAGAGCTTGGGGAGACGAGCCGTCAGGCAGCGTGGCCTCGAACGACGCGTCAGTCGGCAAAGAGTCGAGCAACGTCTCGCACGGCACTGGTCGCGACGACTTGCGCGCGACGCGACCGCCCGTCGCATTTGCCGCCGACGGCACGCCCTCGTGGCTCCCCGCCGAAGCCGAGAAGTTGCGCAGGCTGCCTGGCATCGGTGCGTACACGGCGGGTGCAGTGAGCACCTTCGCTTTCGAGCGACGCGCTGCGCTCGTCGATACCAACGTGGCCCGGGTGCTCGCGCGCGTGTTCGCGCCGAAGCTCAACCCCAAGCGTCCACGCGACTTCACCGTGCTCTGGCAAATCAGCGAAGCGACATTGCCGCGCACGGGCAAGGCGTCGTGGACGCACAACCAAGCGCTGATGGAGTTGGGCGCGTTGGTGTGCACGGCGCGCGTGAAGCGCTGTGAGGTCTGCCCGGTGTCACGCGTCTGTCGAAGTTCGGAGACGAAGCGGACGGCGTCCAAGCGCGCGAAGTCAGTCCGCTAGGCCTTGGCGCGGGCAAGCTCTGCGCGGGCGAGCTCTGCGGCATAGCGGCGCTCGGCGCGGGCGAACATCCAGCGCCCTGCGCTGCTGAGCCAGAAACGACCCGCGACTCGCTGCGCCAGCGTGATGCGCACCGGCCGCATCGCCCAGAGCGCGATGGAAGCGCCAATCGCCATGGCCCCGACGAGCAGCACGACGACGCCGGCGAGCTGTACCTGCCGCACGCCGTCCGCACGCGCCGACACGAACATCGAGACGGCCAGCGGCTGGCTGAGTCCACCGAGCAGGGCACCGAAGAAGGCGATGCGCTTCCGTCGCTGGAGCCGGGCGCGCTCCAGCGGATCCGACAGCAACTGCGCGCGGGCGCGCGCCGTCTCATCGGTGATGCTCGCGACGGCCGCATGCACGTCCGGCGCGGTGAAGCCTTGCCGGACGGCGAATCGCACACGGTCGAAGGCCTGTCCGAGGACGGTGATCAGCATCGTGAGGAACAGCACGAGGATGAACGCCCTCATCACGTCATCCTGCCGCGGGGAGAGGCTCCAGAGAATGAAGAAGATGGCCGCCATCGTGAGCACGGCCTGAAGCGATTGCGCCGTCTGCTGGTGCAGCAAGCGGAGCAGCGGCGCGACCTCCCGCGCACGCAGCTGCAACGAGGCGATCGCCTCGGCCATCGCCTCGCCCGTCTCGAAGCGTTCAGCGCGGTCCTTCTTCAGGGCGCGCGCAATGACCTCGGCCAGCGGCTTCGGAAACTCGGGCCGCAGCTCAGTGACGTCCTGCGGTGCTTGCGTGAGATGCAGCATCAGCAGGCGATGCGCGGCGTCGGCCTGGAACACCGTGCGCCCCGTCGCCGCGAAGAAACCCACGCAGCCCAGTGAATAGAGATCGCTTCGCCCGTCGACCTCCTCGGCCGCGGCCTGCTCCGGGCTCATGTAGTGCGGCGTGCCGATGGACTGGCCAACCTCGGTGAGTCCCTTCGCCTGCTCGGTGCGCGCGATGCCGAAGTCGAGGATCATCGGGCGGCCTGTTCCACGCTCGATCAGCAGGTTGTCCGGCTTCACGTCGCGGTGCACGATGCCGCGGGCGTGCGCATACCCGAGGGCCCAGGCGGTGTCCTGCAGCAGTCGCGCCGTATCGGCGGCGTCGTAGGGACCGGAGCGCGCGACGCGATCCGTGAGCGTCTCGCCGTCGACATACTGCATCACGATCGCCAGCAGCTCCCCGTGCTCGAGCACCGCGTGCACATGCACGATGTTGGGATGCGAGAGTGACGCCGCGAGGCGCGCCTCGCGGACAAAGCGCTCGCGCAGCGTGACGTTGGTCGCCAAGTCCGGCGGCAGCACCTTGATCGCGACCTCGCGGTCGAGCGTGAGGTCGCGGGCAAGGAAGACGGCCCCCATGCCGCCGCGGCCGAGCTCGCGCTCGATGCGATACGCACCGGCGACGGCGGACTCGAGGGCGAGGCGGATGGGGTCGGACACGCCTAGAAGGTGCAGGGAGAGGGGAGAAGAGGGAAGGCTTTGAACTGCAGCTGTAAGCTGTGAGCTGTAAGCTGAAAGCTTGGGAGGTGGGAGAAGAGAGAGGGGGGCACCGAGCGAACTCGGCACCCCCTCTCTTAGAGCTTACAGCTTAAAGCTTATAGCTGCTACTTGATCACCTTGTGCGACAGGTTGATGCGATTCGCCGAGTAGTCGCGCGTATCGAAGCCCGTGTAGATCTGCCGCGGACGGGCAATCTTCTGCTCCTTGTCGAGCAGCATCTCTTCCCACTGCGACATCCAGCCGGCCGTGCGCGCGATGGCGAACAGCACCGTGAAGTAGTCCGTGGGGAAGTGCATCGCGCGGTAGATCAGGCCCGTGTAGAAGTCCACGTTCGGGTAGAGCTTGCGCGAGATGAAGTACTCGTCGCTGAGCGCGATGCGCTCGAGCTCCAGCGCGATCTCCATGTCCTTCGTCATGCCGGCGACCTTGAGCACTTCGTCGCAGAGCTTCTTGACGATCTTCGCGCGCGGGTCGTAGCTCTTGTACACGCGGTGCCCGAAGCCCATGAGGCGCGAGGCACCCTTGCCGCTCTTCACGCTCTCGATGAAAGCGGGGATGTTCTTCACATCGCCGATCTCCTCGAGCATGCGCAGCACCGCTTCGTTGGCGCCACCATGGAGCGGGCCGTAGAGCGCGGCGACACCGGCGGCGACCGCCGAGTACGGATCCACATGCGAGCTGCCCACCGCGCGCACCGCGTTGGTGGAGCAGTTCTGCTCGTGGTCCGCGTGCAGGATGAAGAGAATGTCGATGGCGCGGGCGTACACCGGATGCGCCTCGTACTT
>PNKF01000109.1 GCA_013822285.1 Gemmatimonas sp. | reverse complement strand
AAGCTGAGCGCGGGGCGGAACGGCTAGCATGCGGCTCGATCCCCGGTTCACCTTCGATCGGCTGGTCGTCGGCGCGGCGAATCGCCTCGCGGCGGCCGCGGCGCGTGCGGTGGCCGAGGCGCCGGGGACGACCTACAACCCGCTGTTCATCTACGGTGGCTCGGGGCTGGGCAAGACGCACTTGCTGACGGCCACGGCGCATCTGCTGCAGCAGCTGCAGCCACGCGCCGAGGTGCTGGCGCTGACCCTCGATGAGTTCAGCGAGCAGTATCATGCGGCCGTGAGCGCGGGCGAGACCTCGGCGTTCGGGCATCGACTCGCGCACGTGGATCTGTTGTTGCTTGACGACCTGCAGTTCGTGACCGGTCGTCGCGAGATGCAAGCCGAGCTCCTGCGCCTGTTCACGGTGATGCAGGAAGGCAACCGGCAGATCGTCTGCGCGTGTGATCGTCCGCCGAGCGAGATCGCCGATGTGGACGAGCGCTTGATCTCGCGGTTGGCGGGTGGATTGGTCGTGGACGTCGGCCTGCCGGAGTTCGAGGCGCGCGTGGCGATCCTGCGTGCGGCGATCGCGGAGCGCGGGCTGGCGGTGCCGGACGCGGCGATCACGCGCTTGGCGGAGCGGGGCATCAGCAGCGTCCGCGAGTTGCAGGGTTTGCTGAATCAGTGGATTGCGCAGGACGCGATGGGCGGCAAGCGCTTGCCCACGCCGATGCCGGGCAACGTGGATGCGCTGCGGCCGAGCGGCGAGTTCCTGTCGTTCCTGTCGGACGTCGCGGCGGTGGTACAAGAACAAGTCGAGACTTGGCAGGTGCGCCTGCGCGAGACCATCGCGTACTGGAAGGGCGAGGGGTACCGCACGGCGGTGCTCGAGCGCGCGCTGGTGCTGCCCGATGAGCCGGATGTGCAGGGCTTGATCGCGGTGTATGTGCAGGCGGTGGAGCACCTGCGCGCCCTGGAGCGCGAGGCGACGTCGGTGGACGCGGCCTTGGGCGGGCACGAGTTGTTCCGCGATCCGGAGCGCCTGGCCGAAGCAGAGGAGTTCGTCGAGAAGGCCTTGGCCGGTGAGATGCCGCCGGGCGGGCCGAATCCGGCATTCACGCGTGAAGGCTTCGATGTGGGCGCGGCGAACCAGCTGGCGGTGCATGCCGCTGATGCGGTGATCGCCACGCCGGGCACGCGCTACAATCCGTTGCTGATCACAGGGCCGAGCGGCGTGGGCAAGACGCACCTGGTGCATGCGATCGGCAACGCGATCGCCACGCAGAGCGAGGGGCGGATCGCCGTGGCCTGTGTGCACGCGCAGGCCTTGGTCGACGAGTTGATCGGCGCGATCCAGCAGGGCACGGTGGAACGCTGGCGTTCGCGGTATCGCGCGGCGGGCGCGCTGGTGATTGACGACATCCAGTTCCTGGCGGGCAAGGAGCGCACGCAGGACGAGTTCTTCTTCGTCTTCAATGCGCTGATCGAAGACGGCAAGCAGATCATCCTCTCGAGCGATCGCGCGCCGAGTGAGATTCCGGATCTGGCGGCGCGGCTGCGGTCGCGCTTCGAGGGTGGCCTGATCGCGGAGATCCAGCCGCCGGACCGGCCGCTGCGCGAGAAGCTGGCCGCGCGATTCTTGGCGGGCTTGGGGCGTGCGGCATCGCCGGACTTGCTCGACGTGATCTGCGACCCGACGGTGCGCAGCGTGCGCGAGTTGATCGGCGTGGTGAATCGCCTCGCCGCCGCTGCCGATGCCTTGGGCCATCCGCTTGACGCGGCGTTTGCGCGCCAGGAGTTGGGCTTGGGTGCGGCGGCGAGCGCGACGATCGCGCCGCCGGCTGCCGCGGCGAGTGCCGGCGACCGCACCTTCCTGGACCGCGAGCGCGTGGTCTGGGAGTGGGCGGACCTGAGCGGTCGCGTGATCGAGGAGCTGCGCTGATGGCGATCAAGGGCTCCCTCAAGGAAGCGTCGCTGCCGGACGTGCTGCAGTTGCTCTCTATGGGCAAGAAGACGGGCTGCCTCTCGGTGACGCACCGCAGCAACTTCGGGTCGATCTACTTCGACAAGGGGAAGATCAGCTACGCGAGCATCGTGAACCGGCGCGATCGCCTGGGCGACATCCTGGTGAAGGGTGGCGTGCTGACGCAGGAGTTGCTCGACGAGGCGATCGGCCTGCAGGCGAAGGCCCGCGGCCAGCGTCTCGGCGACCTGCTCGTCTCGCACGGGATGATCACGCGCGAGCAGCTGCATGCGCAGATCCGCATCCAGATCGAAGAGGCCGTGTACTTCCTGTTCACCTGGGCGGAAGGCACGTTCAACTTCGAAGCGGAGATTCGGCCGGACGAGCAGGACTTCTTGGTGTCGATCAATCCCGAGTCGTTGCTGCTCGAGGGCGCGCGACGCGTGGACGAGTGGTCGCTGATCGAGAAGAAGATCCCGTCCTTCGACGTGGTGTTCGAGGTGGATCGCCGCCGTTTGGCGGAGAGCCAGCCGCAGCTCACGCACGAGCAGCAGGTGCTGCTGCCGTTGATCGACGGCCGCACGGACGTGTCGGGGCTCGTGGACGCGAGCGGCTTGGTGGAGTTCGAGGTCGGCAAGGCTTTGTTCGGCTTGGCGACTGCGGGCTTCCTGCATCGCGTGGGCCGTTCGAAGGCGCCGGACGACGTGGCCATCGACGTGAAGGTCGAGGAGCATCGCAACCTCGGCGTGGCCTTCTTCCGCGCGGGCATGCTCGATGAAGCGGTACGCGAGTTCCGTCGCGTGACGGAACTGCGGCCGGAAGATCTGGGGGCGCGCTTCCAGTTGGGCGTGGCGCACCTGCGCCTGGGCAAGTGGAGCGAAGCGCTGACGCACCTCGAGGCAGCGGCGCGGCAGCGTGGCGCGAAGGCCTCGGTGTATCACAACCTCGCCTTGGCCCTGGAGCGCTTGGGCCGCGAGGAGGATGCGACGGCGGCGCTGGAGCAGGCGCTGACGCGGGGCGGCGACGGGGAGCCGCGCGTGCATCTCTCGCTCGGCGTGCTGTCGTTGCGTCGTGGCGACTTCGCCGGCGCCGATGCGCACTTCATGCGCGCGCGGCCGCTGTACGGCAATCGGCCGCCGGCGGCGGTGTGGTTCCACAGCGCTTCGCTGGCGTCGGCGTTGGCTGGCCAGTTGGAGAAGACGGTCGCGCTGCTGCAGGAAGGCACGGAAGCGCATCCGCACGCAGCGGCGCTGCACAACAACCTGGCCGTCGCGTTGATGGCGCTGGGGCGCTACGAAGACGCGCAGCACGCCGTGCAGCGTGGATTGCAGGAGGATCCGGGGCTCGCGCCGCTGCATCGCAACATGGGCGACCTGCAGCTCGCGCAGGGCGACCGCCGGGCGGCGATGGAGCAGTACGCGCAGGCCGTGCGGCATCACGAGACCTTGGGCCCCGAAGTCTGGGCGCGGCTCGGGATGCTGCGCGCCGAAAGCGGCGACGCCGACGGCGCGCGGCTCGCGCTGGAGCAGGCCTTGGTGCTCGATCCGCAGCATGCGGACGCCCGCGCGCAGTTGCACGCGCTGTCGGGGGGATGAACATGGCGGCCGGCGAGGACGAGGCCGCCTTCAGGGCGTTGCTGGAGCAAGTGGCGCGGGAGCGCGGCTTTGCTTGCGCCAACTATAAGGATGGCTGCCTGCGGCGGCGCGTCGCCGTGCGCATGCGCGCGCGGGGCAGCGAAAGCTTCGCGGCGTATGCCGCCTTGCTGCGCCGCGAGCCTGATGAGTACGAGCGGCTCATGGACACGCTCACCATCAACGTCACGCGCCTCTACCGCGACGCCGACGTGTGGGAGACCGTGGCCGATGCGGTGCTGCCCGCGCTGTGGCAGGCGAGTCCCGACGGCTTGAGCATGTGGAGTGCGGGCTGCTCGTCGGGGGAGGAGCTGTTCACGCTCGCGGCGCTGCTTCATCGGCACGCGGAGCGGACGGGCACGCTGCCGCGATTGCGTGATTCGCAGGTCACGGGCAGCGACATCGATACGGCGTCGCTGCAGGCGGCGCGCGCGGGGCAGTTCGCCGAAGCGGCCTTCAAGGAGATGCCGCCGGCGTTGCGCGACCGATACTTCGTGGGCACGGGCACGCGTACGGCCGTGCCGGAGCTTCAGGCGCTGATCCGCGTGGAGCGTCGCGACCTGCTGGTCGATCCGCCGCCCCCAATGACGTTCGACTTGATCGCCTGCCGCAACATGCTCATCTACATCGATCGCGAGGGGCAGGAGCAGATCTTCCGACGCTTCCATGCGCTGCTCGCGCCGCATGGCATGTTGGTCCTGGGCAAGGTGGAGACGATGCTCGGGCCGGCGCGCGCCTTGTTCGCGCCCGTGCATCCGCGGCAGCGCATCTTCCGGAAGGTCACGTGAGCGTGCAGCACGTGCGCATCGCGCATCTCGCGGTGGCCACGGGGCAGGGGCGGCTCGTCGCCGTCGGCCTTGGCTCCTGCGTGGTGGTGACGCTGTTCGATCGTGCGCGGAACATCGGCGGGATGGCGCATATCCTGCTGCCTGATCCGTCTGCCGCTCGCGACGGTTCGAATCCCGCGCGCTTTGCCACGACGGCCGTGCCGTTGCTGCGCGATGCGCTGGTGGCCGCGGGCGCGCGTGGGCCCTTCGAGGCCAAGCTCGTGGGTGGTGCGGCCTTGTTCGGTGCGCTACTCGGCAGCGGCGGACAGCAGATGGGCGAACGCAACATCGCCGCGGCGCGGCGCGCCTTGGTCGCCCTCGGCATTCCGATTGCCGCGAGCGAGACCGGCGGGACGAGCGGTCGCACCGCGGACTTCGACGTGGCGACTGGCGCGCTCGAAGTGCGCAGCGTGCGCGGAGGCAGCCGTGTCCTTTGACCGTCGCGTCCTCGTCGTCGACGACAGCGCGCTCTTGGGCAGCGTGGTCGCCGGATTGATCGAAGGCTTCGGCGGCTTCAAGGTCGTGGGCCGCGCGCGCGATGGCGAAGAAGCGCTGCGCCTCGTGCATGCGCTGGACCCGGACATCGTCACGCTCGACATCGAGATGCCTGGCATCGATGGCTTGCATGCGCTGGGCTACATCATGAGCGAATGCCCGCGGCCGGTGGTGATGGTCAGCGGTGCGACCGTGCGTGGGGCCGTGGACCTTACGATTCGCGCCTTCGAACTCGGCGCCGTGGAGTTCGTGCGCAAGCCCGACGAGCGTTCGCACGATGGATGGGTAGGCGTCGCGCCGCGCCTGCATGACGCGCTGCGTGCGGCCGCGACGGCGAACACGGGCTTGCCGCTGTTGGTGCGCCCACGCGTCCCGGGCGTCAAGGCACCGCGTCGGCTGTATGCGGCGACGGAAGTCGTGGCGGTCGCCGCGAGCACGGGGGGACCGCGCGCGCTGGCCGAGTTGGTGCCGGACTTGGATCCGGCGCTGGAGGCGGCGGTGGTGATCGCGCAGCACATGCCGGCGGGGTTCACGGCGGGGCTCGCGCGTCGTTTGGATCAACTCTCGCCGCTGCCGGTGCGTGAAGCGCAGTCGGGGGAGCCGTTGCTCGCCGGCACCGTGTATGTGGCGCCGGGGGGACGGCATCTCGTGCTGGCGCGCGATGAAGTCGGCGCGCGACTGCAGCTGCTCGATACGCCGACCGAGCACGGCGTGCGTCCGGCGGCGGATCCACTGTTTCGTTCGGCGGCGGCGGCGTTCGGGGCGCGCGCAGTCGGCGTGGTGCTCACGGGCATGGGACGCGACGGCAGTGAAGGATTGGGCGCGATCCTGCGTGCGGGCGGTCGCGGCTTGGTGCAAGATCGCGCGACCAGCGCGGTGTACGGGATGCCGGCGCAGGCCCGCGCGCTGGTGCCGGCGGAGGCCGAGCTGCCGCTCAGCGGCATGGCCGCGGCGATCGGCCGCGCGGTGTCCGAGATCCGCGGGGCCGTCGCGTGAGCGCGCGCGTGCTCTTGGTCCGCGTCGGCGACGAACGCGTGGCGCTGCCGCTGGGCGCCGTGCGCGAAGTCGTCGATGCCCCGGAGGTCTTCGCCGTGCCGATGGCGCCGGAGACCGTATGCGGACATCTCATGCTGCGCGGACAGCACATGCCCGTGATGAATGTGGCGCGACTGCTCGGTATTCCACGCGAGTCGGAGGGCGTCCCCGTGGCCGTGGTGCTGGTCGATGGCAGCCTCGCGCTGGCAGTGGACGATGCCCTCGATGCGGTGGAGCTGCCCGAGGCGGCCCTGCGGCCCGCACCCAACGGCGCTGCGCAACACGAAGCGCTGCGTGCCTTGGTGCAGCTCGGCGCGACGGTGGCGCTGCTCGTGGACGCGGCTGCGCTGACGCGCGCGGCGGTCGCTAGCTTACGGACATCTTCCCCGCTATGACGCCCGCCACCGATACCCGCCGTTCACTGGTCACCTGCCGCGCCGCCGGCGAGCTGCTCGCGCTCGACGTCGGCAGCGTGGAGCGTGTGCTGCGCTATACCGCGCCGCGCAGCCTGCCGAACACGGCGGCCTGGTTGCGCGGGGTGATCGCCGTGGGCGATCGCTTGGTGCCGGTGCTCGACCTGCGCGAGCGGCTCGGGCTCGCGGCGACGGCAGCCGACGAGGCGAGTCGCATCGTCGTGCTCGCGTTGGCGAGTGGGCGCATCGGCTTCATCGTCGATGCCGTCGATGACGTGGTCGCGGTGGACCCGTCGACGATCGAGGCGACGCCACCGGTGTATCGCGGACTCGCGCGCGAGTTCGTACAGGGCATCCTACGACGCGACGAGCGCTTGTACGTAGTGCTCGACGCGGAACATCTCGTGACATCACAGGAGCGGCTGGCGCTGGGCGCCGCCGTGGAGGAGCTGCAGCATGGCCGATGAGACGCTGGCGTCCTACCGGGCCCAGTATACGGCGATCGACGCCAAGCTCGATGCGGGCATGGGTGGCGCCGAGCGCGCGCAGGTGAAGACGGAGATCGTCGGCCTGTTCAAGAGCGTCGAGGCGCAGATCGCCGAGTTGTCGCAGCTCAAGGACGACATCAAGCTGCTCGTCGACAAGTGGAAGGCGCAGCAAGCCGTGACTGGCGTGCAGGCGCCGGAGTTCCAGGGCGAGAAGCCCGTGGTGCATGCCGACCACATCGGCGCGAGCACGTTCATCGAGAAGGGCTGGAGCCGCCTCTCGCTGGGCGACTACGAAGGGGCGGAGAAGGCGCTGACGCGGGCCATCGAGCTGTCGCCCGGCGATCCGCAGAGCGAAGCG
>PNKF01000108.1 GCA_013822285.1 Gemmatimonas sp. | reverse complement strand
TTCCGGGTCCGTGCAGCGTGGATCGCGCTGGTGGCGGTGGTGCTGGCGGCTGCCTGCGCAGCGGCACCAGCTGCGCCGCCGCCCGAGCCGATCACGTCGGCGCTGTTCGCCGCTGAGGCGGAAGTCGAGTTGGACCAGATGCAGCGGCATGAGCGCGGCTATTACTGGCGCGACATCATCGTCGGCGACGGCCGACAGGCCGCGCCCGGCCTCACCGTGCACATCGCCTACGTCGTGCGCCTGCCCGATGGTCGCGAAGTCGATTGCGCCGAGCCTGAGGCGCCGTTGATGTTCAAGCTGGGGGAGCGGCAGGCGATCGTCGCGATGGAGCTGGCCCTGCGCGGCATGAGCGTCGGTGGCGTGCGCCAACTGGTCATCCCGCCGGATCTCGCCTACGGCTCGCGCGGCCGCGGCCGAGTCCCGCCCAACGCGAATCTGGTCATGATCGTGCGACTCACGAAGGTCGAGTAGCGTGGCATCAACCGGCGCGAAGCGCTTCGATCGCTCCATCGTGGACGGCCCCATCAGCGGGGCCGTGTGGAAGCTCGCCTGGCCGACCGTGCTGCAGAACGTGATCGGCGGCATGCAAGGCGTCGTGGACCACGCGATGGTCGGGCACTACGTCGGATATGCCGGCAACGCGGCGGTCGGCGTGTCGCTGCAGATCTTCATCGTGGTCATCGTCTTCGTGATGTCGCTGTACACGGGCATGGGCGTGCTGGTCGCCAGGCACGCCGGCGCCCAGGATCACGATCGCGTGAATCACGTGGTGTACCAGGCTTTCGTCGCGACCATGCTGCTGTCGCTGCTGGTGCTGGCTCCGCTGGGATGGTTCGCGGCGCCCTGGCTGCTTGACCTCGTGCGCGCCGCGCCCGAGGTGAAGGTGCAGGCCCTGCAGTACCTGCGCATCTCGTTCCTCGGCTGCGCTGGCACGATGACGTTCTTCCTGCTCGGCGGCGCCCTGCGCGCGGCCGGCGACGCCAAGACGCCGCTGCGGCTCGGGCTCGCGATGACGGCGATGAACGTCGTGCTCAATGTGCTGCTGATTCGCGGCGTGGGGCCGTTGCCCGCGTTGGGAGTCGCCGGTGCCGCCCTTGGCACGGTAATCGCCGCCTTCGCGGTGTCGGGCATCGGCCTCTGGCTGATGCTGAGCGGGCGCCTCGTCGTCCATTGGCCGACGTCGCAGTCGCGGCGCATCGACTGGCCGACGGTCCGTCAGTTGTTCGCGTTCGGACTCCCGGCGGGCCTGCAGGGCATCGCGATGAATGTCGCGGGCGTGATGTTGCTGCGGTACATCGGCTCGCTGGCGCAGAGCGCTGAAGCGCAGGCGGCGTACGCGATCGGCTACACGGAGCTGTTCTCGCTCGTGACCTGGACCTCGGTGGGGCTGATGGGGGCCGCCGCCGCCGTCGCGGGCCAGAACCTCGGAGCGGGCAAACCCGAGCGTTCCGCGGCGGCCGTGCGCACGGCCGCCGGGTACGGCGTGAGCATCGCGGTGGTGATCGGCACCCTGTTCCTCACCATGCCGCGGGTCCTGCTCGGACTCTTCGGCATGCAAGACGCGACGGTGCTCGCCCTTGGCACGGAGTTGCTGCGCTGGCTCGCGGTATCAGGCCTCTTCATCTCGGTGGCGCTGACGTTCACGGGCGGATTGCAGGGGACCGGCGACACCAAGGGACCGCTCTACATCTCGATCGTATCGCAGATCTTCGTGCCCCTAGGCCTGCTCGCGCTGCTGCAAGGCGTGCGTCCGCTGGCACCCAGCGATATCTGGCTGGCCATCCTCTGCGGACATGTGACGCGCTGTGGGTTGAGCGTCTGGCGCTTCCGCCGCGGCGCGTGGCGCGCGATCACGGTGGCTCCGGCGGCCTGAACGCCGGCACCTGGAATAGGTGCCCTGTGTTCCTTTTTCCCGGGTTGCACTACATTCCAAGCACTGATGCTCTTCGTATTCCGGCGATGAGTTTGGCCGCAGGCGTCCGGGCGCCGCGTCCTTCCACGACCCGCACGCGCGATCCGCTCGTGTGGGTGCTCGTGCCGCATCTCGAGACGGCCGACGAGAATCTCGCTTGGTACTGCGACTTCAAGCAGAGTCGCGCCGAGTTCCGTCGCGCGTTCGCGATCCTTGGCATCCCGTGGCGCTGGCAGCGCATCACGCTCACGGACCGCGACGCAATCGTCGCGCGCATCGCGCGCAGTGCCGAGAAGCGCGACGTGACGGTGTTCAATCTCTGCGACGGTGACGAGACCAACGGTGTGCCGGGCGTCTCGGTGATCCATGCGCTCGAGCGGCACGGGCTGCGGTACACGGGTGCGGACGCCGCGTTCTACGAAGGCACGACGTCGAAGATCGACATGAAGCGCGCCTTCGATCGCGCGGGTGTGCCCACCTCGCCGTGGGAAGTCGTGCCGCGCGACGGCAAGGGTGCGGCGCAGATCCTCGCGCGACTCGGTGGTGGTCCGGTGATCCTCAAGCCGGCGATCTCCGCGGGCTCGATGGGCGTGACGACCAAGAGCGTGGTCCGCACGGCGGCCGAACTGCGCGAGCAGATGCAGCGCCTGCGCCTGGGCTACCACGGCTGGGACCTCACCGGCGGCGGCGTGATCGCCGAGCGTTTCGTGACGGGGCGTGAGTTCACGACGTTCATCGTCGGCAACCACGATGCCGCGTCGCGGCGCCTGGTGTATCCGCCGGTGGAACGTCGGTTCAATCCGCGGCTGCCGATGGAAGAGCGCTTCCTCTCGTTCGATCGCCTCTGGGGCATGTATGAGTCGGAAGATCCGGTCGGCGGCTACGAGCGCGACGAGGATCTGTGGCGCTACGCTCCGGTGACGCGTGCCGAGGCGACGCACATCCGCGAGGTGAGCTGGGCGGCGTACGCATCCGTAGGCGGCCGTGGCTACGGCCGCGTCGACCTGCGGCAAGACGTCGCGACTGGTGCGCTCTCGGTGCTCGAGGTCAACGCGCAGTGCGGGCTCTCGGAAGACGAGCTGTACACGAGCATCGGCGCCATCCTGAAGTTCGCGCGCCGGCCGTACGCGCACGCCGTCGCCGCGATCCTCGCTGCCGCCCGTCAACGGGTCCGCCTGGCCGCTCGCCGCGCTGCGTGAAGATCTGTGTGCTGCAGCCGGACTACTCCACCTCGACGGTGGACTACCGGCACTATGACCCGCCGCGCGATCTCGCGCCGCTCGCACCGGGCCACACGGTGCACCATGAGTTCCTGCACAAGCTGAGCACGTACAAGCAGCTCGCGGCGCTGAAGCCGCAGGGGTTCGACATCTATGTGAACCTCTGCGAAGGCTACCTGGAGTGGGATGTTCCGAGCGTGGATGTGATCCACGCGTTGGAGCAGCTCGGGTTGCCCTACACGGGGCCGACGCCGCAGCTCTACGATCCGTCGAAGCCGCTGATGAAGTACGTCGCGCACTCGGCGGGCATCGCGACGCCGCGGCACGTCGTGCTCGCGCCGGGTGACGATGCCGTCGCCGCGGTGACGCGGGCGAAGCTCAGGTACCCGTTGTTCGTGAAGCCGGCCAAGGCCGGCGATTCGCTGGGCGTCGATGAGGCCGCGCGGGTGACCGATGCCGAGGCACTGCGTGCGCAGGTCGCGCGCATCCAGCCTGAATACCCGGAGCTGCTGGTCGAAGAGTTCATCGAGGGTCGCGAATTCACGGTGCTCGTGATCGGGGATCCCGACGCGCATGGGCGCTGCACGGCGCTGACGCCGGTGGAGTATCGCTTTCCGGAAGGACGCAGCTACAAGAGCTACGCGCTCAAGACCAGCGAGCTGCACCCCGATGCGAACGTGCCGGTGCGCGAGGAGCCCTTGGCCTCGCAGCTGAAGGAGGCGGCGCGGACGGTGTTCCGCAGCTTCGATGCAACGGGCTATGCGCGCATGGACTTCCGCATGGATGCTGCGGGCACGCTGTACTTCCTCGAGATCAACTTCACCTGCAGCGTGTTCTATCCCGAAGGCTGGGAAGGCTCGGCAGACCACATCCTGAAGCTCGATGGCCTGGGGCAGGCGGGATTCCTCGAGCGCATCGTCGCGGAAGGGCGGGCGCGGCACGCACGCAAGCGGAAGGCGTATGCGATGCGCGGTGACGCCATCGCGGGCTATGGCATCGTGGCGACGCGCGACCTGCCTGCTGGCGAGGTGATCTTCCGTGGCGAGGAGCGGCCGTTCCGGCTCGTCACGCGGCGGCATGTCGAGACGCACTGGGGGCCGACGGAGCAGGAGCTCTTCCGCCGCTATGCGTATCCGTTGAGCGCAGAGGTGTACGCGATCTGGGACAGCGAGCCGTCATCGTGGGCGCCGCAGAACCATTCGTGCGACCCCAACACGATGTATCTCGGCCTCGACGTGGTCGCGGCGCGTTCGATCGCGCAGGGCGAGGAGCTGACGCTGGACTACGCGCAGTTCCTCGACACGGCGGCGGAGCCCTTCGACTGCGCCTGTGGTGCGGCGCGTTGCCGCGGCTTGGTGACCGGCACCGCCGGCAATTCGGTGACGGCCCGCGAGGCGGCGGCTCGCTCGCCGCTCTCCGCCTGAGCGATCCCGCCCTCGCGCGCTTGCGCGACATCTGCCTCGCGCAGCCTGGTGCGGCGGAGGTGCTCGCCTGGGAGACGTCGACCTTCCGCGTCGGTAAGATCTTCGCGATGTACGCGCAGCCGAGCGATAGCAAGCACAGCGGCGGTCGCCCGGGCGTGTGGCTCAAGGTTGCGCCGGGCGTGCAGTCACTCATGCTCGCTGACCGCCCCGACCGCTTCTACTTCCCGCCGTATGTGGGGAAGAGCGGATGGATCGGGGTGTGGCTCGACCAGCGCGTGAGTTGGAAGGAGGTCGCGTTGCTCGTCGAGGACAGCTGGCGACTCATGGCGCCGGCAAGACTCCGCAAGGCACATGATGCGCCGTCGCCGCGCGCGGCGAGTCGCGGTACGAAGCCGAGTCCCACACGCACAAAGGGCCGCGCGAAGTAGCGCGGCCCTTTGTGTGTCGCAGCGCTACGGCTCAACGACCTGCGTCGAGATCGTTCCAGTGCAGGATGGCGTTGAAGCCGAGGAAGAAGGTGCCGTGGGTCTGCCAGCGCCAGAACGGGCGGATGCCGAACATCACGACGTGGCCATCCCCGACGGGCGCATCGACCACCTGTGCGCGGTTGGCGAGTGCTTGACCGCCGGCGAGCGTGCCGGACAGCAGCATCTCGGCGGGGTTCGAGGGGAAGCTCAGAATTGCACGTGGCGTGGTGTTGCGCGTCGCGGGACGCGGGGCGGCGGCGGCCCCAGCCGCTGCTGCACCGGCACCGCCGGCGGCTGGTGTCGCAGCGTTCGCGCGTCCCGTCGCCGCGTTGCCGGCTCCCGTACGTGCGCCGGACGCGGCCGCCGCGCCGCGCGCCGCGCCTGCGGCGGCATCAGCGGGAGCCGTGCCCTCGACGGCGTTGAAGTCCCACGGCGACACGGTTACGCGCGTGGCCATCGGCGTGGTGTTCTGCTGCTGGCTGTTGCCAGCTGCACCGCCGCCACCGAACCCGCCAAACCCTCCGCCAGCCCCCTGCACGGCGAGAATCGGTGCCTGGCTGAAGTACACCGGCACCTGCGCGTTGAAGCCGTACGCAATCGGGCTGCGGCGATCCGTGACGATCCCGCGGTACACTGAGCCGCGGGCGAAGAGTGAATCCGCCTCTTCGACCGTGACGCCGGTCGTGAGCTTGTATTCGGGGAAGATCGTGCTGGTTGCACCTTCGACGATGAGCGTGCCGCCGGCCTTCACGAACTCGTAGAGGGCCATGAGACCTTCGATGCCCATGCCCCCGCGGATGTCGTCCGACTGGTCGTTCGCGCCGAGGTTCGGGGTCTGCTCCGTCTTCTTGTAGGGCAGCGGCAGCGTGCCGGTCATCGCAATGCCGTTCACCTGCGCCTGCGCCGTGCCTCCGACGTGCGGGAAGACGATCACATCATACTTGCTGCGCAGGTTGCCCTCGCGCAGGCGCTGATCGGCGAAGTACTCGTAGGGCACGCCGTAGGTGTCGAAGGCGGCGCGCACCCACCCTTCGTCCTGCGTGCGCTGCCACGAGTGCACATAGCCGATGCGCGGAATGTCGAGGTCGTGCGTGGCGACGCTGGGCATCGCCGCGACGGCGACGCCTTGGAGGCCGAGTTCGCCGAGCGTGGCGCCGATGCGCGCGACGTCGGCGTCGGGGATGATGAAGGCCCCCGCGCGGAAGCGACGACCGCCGGCTTCGAAGTCGGCTTCGGCCGCGCGCATCGCGACGTCCTTGAGCCGGAAGCGCATGGAGACGAGGGCGTTGTCCGTGGTGTGGTCGACGATGACGATGCGGCCCGTACCGCTGATGCCGCCGGCGGCGCGGGCGGGGGCAGTGAGCGGCGTCATGCGGCGGCTGAGCACGCTGGAGTCCGTCACGGGCGTCACGACGACGTTGCGCATGAGCTGGAAGGTCCAGCCCGTGTCGTCATAGGGCCGCGGATTGGCCGGCGAGAAGTTCTGCACGCTGAAGTACATGTCGGCGAGCGTGCGGTACGGCTGGTCAGCACGGATGATCCAGTCGCCGCGCTGCACGCGCGTGCCGTTAAGCAGGTAGTCCGCGTCGGCGACGTGGATCTCGAGGCCTTGGCGCTGGAGTTCGTTGATCGCGTCCACGGCATCCACGCGGCGACGCTGGTTCGCCGGCACGTGCCAGGCATAGGTCGGTCCGTTACGGCCCTTCTCGACCGAGCGCTTGTTCTTGAGCCAGTAGTTCTCGAGGTAGAGCTGACGATTCGTGGCGAAGTGGTCGAGCGAGAAGAGCAGCGCCGACTGGCCGATGTTCACCGAGTTGCGCGGGCCCCACTTGATCTCGGGGAGCGGCGGATTGGGACGGAACCACTCGCGCGAGGTGGTCTGCGCGGGCACGCGCAGCGAGGCGTTGTTGTCCGGGCCGTAGCTCTGCACCTCGTAGAAGCGGCCAATCGCGTTGTGCGCGTGGGCCGCGAAGAACAGGTAGTTCGGCGTCCAGCCATCATAGAAGCCGTAGGTCCATACGCCGGGCACGTCGCGCTTGGTCATCTCCATGACGTCGACCTGCGCCATCGTCCACCACTCGGTGACGGTGATGGGGTCGAGCCACTCGTTGTATGGGCCGGTGCCGGTCGAGGTGTAGAGGTACGAGACCGACTCGTGCAGGTCGTGCATCACCTGCGGCGTCCACTCGAGGAAGAACTTGTTGGTGTTGCGCGTGAGGGCGAGGAACTGGCCCAT
>PNKF01000107.1 GCA_013822285.1 Gemmatimonas sp. | reverse complement strand
TCTCTTCGCCTCGTTCTTCGCGGGGCTCTTCCCCATCGGCATCCTCGGCCACCTCGTGTCGATCGGCACGCTGTTCGCGTTCATGATCGTCTGCGCGGGCATCCTGCTGCTGCGCTACAAGCGGCCGGAACTCGAGCGGCCCTTCCGCACGCCGCTGGTCCCCTTCGTACCGCTGGGCGGCATCATCGTCTGCGGCTATCTCATGTACTCGCTGCCGCCGGACACCTGGCTGCGACTCGCCGTGTGGATGGCCCTCGGCCTGGCGATCTACTTCCTGTACGGACGCCGCCATTCCAAGCTGGCGCAGTCCGGGAGCTGACCCTGAGTCCCGAAGTCCATGACCTGTTGACGGTGCCAGCCGCGCGTCGCGAAGCGATCGCGCGGCTGGCTGCCGAGTTGCGGCCGGGCATGCAGGTCGCCCTCTGCACCCACATCAACGCCGACGGCGACGGGTGCGGATCGGAGTCCGCGCTCGCCCGCTTGCTCGGGCAGATGGGGATCCGCGCCATCATCGTGAACCCGACGCCGTGGCCGGAGCTGTTCCGCTGGCTGCTCGGTGACGACGTCGAGGAGCGGTCGGCCGAGGGTGCCAAGGCCCTCGCCGGTGTCGATCGCGTCATCGTGCTGGACATCTCCGACCTCGGCCGCCTCGGCGCGCTCGCCGACGCCGTGCGGCAGATGCCCCGGGACGCGCTGGTGATCGATCACCACCTGCCCGGGCAGGAGCCGCCGGGCAAGACGATGCTCAGCGACACGGCGGCCTGCGCCACCGCCGAACTCGTGTATGACTTCGCGCGCGAGCGGGGCCTGACGATCAGCTCGGCGATCGCCAAGTCGCTGTACACGGCGCTCGTCACGGACACGGGCGGTTTCCGCTTCGGGAACACATCACCGCGCTGTCTCGCGGTGGCGGCGGACCTGCTCACGGTCGGGGTGGATCCCGAGGAGATGTACCATCGCATTTACGGCAGCGTACCGCTGGGACGACTGCACTTGCTGCGCGAGGCGCTGGAGAGCCTTGAGGTGGACAGTGCCCACGGCATCGCCTGGGTGCGGGTGGCGGCCGGCGCGCTCGAGCGCTTCGGTGTGTCGTCAGAGGATCTCGACGGCATCTCTGAGTACCCGCGGAGCGTGCGAGGCGTCCGCCTCGCGATGTTGTTCCGGGACCTCGGGCACGGCAAGGTCAAGGTGTCGTTCCGCAGCCGCGCGGGCGTGGACGTGAACGCGCTGGCGCGGGAGTTCGGCGGTGGCGGGCACACGCGCGCCTCCGGCGCGCTGGTCGCGGGGACCCTCGACGCGGTGACGGCGCGCGTCCTCGAGGCCGCGCGCCGTCACGTGGAGCTTTCGCCAACCCTCTAGGCGCTCAGGGCGCCGGGACGAGACTCGCCCAGTAGGTGTCGATGTCGAAGTTCGTCGGCTCGACTTCGTAGTAGTGCGAGCGGATGAAGTGGCCCGTGGTCGGGAAGTAGGGTGGCGGGTTGTTGCCCGAGCAGGCGTCGTACTGGTAGCGCTTGATGTACCCGCGCCCGTCGGTGATGCCCACCGGGCCGCGCGTGTTCTGGATGATGCCGCCGGTGAGGAAGAGGCAGCCGCGCTCGTTGTTCGCGCCTTGGCAGTCTTCGGCGTCGTCGGGCCCTTGGTCATGTGAGGCGGCACGGAACTGGTCGAGCGCCAGCACCACCGCATGCACGACTTCGTCGCCACCGCGGTTGTTCCACGTGCGGTACGAGCCGGTCGTGCCCGGGCCCGGGCGCGACGGCGAATTGAGCAGGTTGTGCGCCATCAGCACGTCCTCGCCGCTGAACAGGCCGAGGATGTCTCGCTCCGGCGAGTTGCAGGGAGTCGTGCCTCCGGGATTCGTCACATAGCGAAGGTTGTCGGCGATGATGATGTTGCGCGTCGCCGCCAGTGTGACCTTGCCGCGGACGCGCCCCGAGATGGCAATCTTGCCCGTGACGTGGATGACGCCCTTGAAGTTCGGGTTCAACGCGCGCGACAGCGGCCACAGGAAGGCCGCGTCACGCGGCCGGACCGCCGTCACGCGCGGATCGATCGTACCCGTCCATTGCAGCCAGCCCCCGTAGCCCCAGTCGTCCGTACCGGCGACGGTGGCGCCCTCGGCGACGCGGAAGGTGTTCCGCGGATTGGCCACCGTGTTGATGTTGTCGTTCAGCCGGTCGTCGCCGCCGAGGTAGCAGAGCCGATTCTGCCCGTTGTTCGGGGCCCAGGGGCGTTGGTCGGACGAGTTCGTGGTGCCCGTGTGTCGGTCGAATGTGAGGAAGTGCGAGTGAGCTCCAGTGCCGCTCGACAGCGTGTGTCCGCAGTTGCGGGAGTCACGCAGGCCGTTGGTGCCCCAGTTGCCCGTGGTGTCTGCCGTCACGAACCACGCGTTGGCCGTGTTCGTGACGCGATAGACCTTGAAGAACCCCTCGTCCGCATCCGTGGAGTCGCCGTCGGCGTTGAGGTCGAGCGCAACGAACTCGATGCGCATCGAGGCTTGGTCATCACCGCCCGCCGTCGAGCTGGTGAAGTTCGTGCCGCCGGCAGTCGCCTGCGCGAGCAGGCGCGTGAGCTCGGCCGTCTCCGGAAAGTCGATCAGCGTCGCGTTCTCTTCGTACCCGGCCATGTAGTTGCCACGGTTCCGGTTCGTGATCGTGCCGCCCGTCTTGACCTTACCCCAGAATGTCGCGCCCGGTGCGGCGTTCTGGATGATGATGTCGTCGTTGGAGTGGACGGGTCCGTAGAGCACGTCGTTGGCGCCGAACACGATCGTGCCCTCGATGTCCGTGAAGTAGGAGTACTTCGCGAAGCTCTCCTGCACGATCTCCATGCGCCGCACGATGCGGTTGCCAAACTGGTCGGCGACGACGGTGACGATGCTGCCGAACACGCCGTACTGGCCGGTGCTGATGCCGGTGGGGCCGAAGTAGATGCTGCGGGTGACACCCGGGATCGTCGCGCCGGCGGCATCGAGCACGGCGGCCGAGTTCTCGTAGACGGTGTAACCCGAGTCGGGATAGATCGCGCGGTTGCCGTTCAGGGCGGAGCGGGCCTGCTCGAGGCCGGCATCCGCGACGCTCTCGAGCAGCGAGAGGCGGTTGTGATAGCTCGAGATGAGCGAGGTGTTCAGCCCGAGGAATGACGCGCCGGCGGCGATCGCGGCCACCGCCATGAACACCATCAACACGATGACAAGCGCGATGCCAGGGCGGGCCTTGAGCCGATGCGGCTGCGAGCGACGGGTGGAGGTCATGGGATGGTCACCGTGGAAGTCTGGCGCAGCGAGGACAGCGAGGGGGTGCAGTCCTGCGCCGCGACGGCGAAGCGATACGTGCTGTCCTTGATGACGGTGCGGTCGTTGTAGATGTAGAGCGTGTCGCCGCCTGGGATGGTCACGAATGGGTCTCCCCAGTCCGTCGCGCTGCCGAAGCGCCGGAAGATGACGTAGCGCTCCACGTCCCGCTCGCCGGCGTTCTCGTCGACGGACGGCAGGAACGACAAACGGACGTAGCGGACGCTGTCGGCCGGATCGACGTCGGCGAGGATGTTGATCGTGGCGCTGAAGATCGGCGCGTCGCCGCAGGTCTTGGTGTTCGCGATGCCGACGTTCGGGAGCCGGATGAGGCGGGAGATGGAGCGCAGCTGCTCGTCGCTGCCCGAGCGGCCGTTGGTCACGGTGAAGCTCACGCGGACAGCGCGGATGCTGTCGATGCGGGCGGCCGTCCCGGTGTCGTTGGCGGCCAGGTGGATCGGTCGCGTATGGCGCCACGGCAGCGAGGCGCGCGGCACCGTATCCAGCGACTGCGCCGTCGCGGTCGCCCTGAGGCGGAAGTAGCGGAAGAAGGGCTCCCCCGACGTCCGCAAGAGATTCGTCGACACCACCTCCGGCGGCAGGTTGTTGATGCGCCGCCAGAGGATGAAATCGTCCGTCCGCGTCGTCGACGAGTCCCGCCGGAACCAGAACGAGATGGTCTCCGCCGAGGAGTTGACGCCGCCGACCAGGTAGTTCGTGTCCGGATACTGGATGGCGGTGTAGGGAATCGTGATCTTGCCCGTCGTCCGCATCGCCGCCACGGCGCTGTCGGGCGCCGTCGCGACGTAGTACACCGCCTCGACGTCGCCGGGCGTATTCGTCCAGTAGTTGGCGTTGAACACGATCGCGCTGTCGGAGATGTACACCATCTGCGGCTGGATGTCCGGCGCCCCGGCCCCCGACGTGCGCAGGTCCTTCTCCATCTCGTTCATCGCGAAGCGGCCGTTCTGGTACATCGCGGCGCGCTCGCCGCCGAGCTGGAAGCGCTTGCTCTCGCTGCGCAGCATCGAGAGCGCGCCTGCCATGATGAACGAGAAGATCGTCAGCGCGACGATCATCTCGATCAACGTCATGCCGCGCCGGGTGGCGAGGCGTCGGCGCGCCTGCGCCGTCACGGGGCCGCCACCGCGATCGTGCGCGAGATCGGCGCGTTGAGGCCGATCCCCGACACCGACACCGTGATCCGCTTGTAGTCCTGGATCGTGTCGACGACGTGCAGCACCGTCGTGGTGCGTTGGAGGCCCGCCAACGTCGCGAAGCTGCTGTCCGTGCCGCCGTAGAGCGAGTCCAGCGCATCGTAGCGGGGGTCGGTCAGGATCTCGTCGGTCCGGTCCGTCACCAGCTGCAAGGCCGCTTGCTCACGGTCCGCGATGACCGCGATGTGCATCGTACGCCCCGTGAGCGTGATGAGCGCGAGCATCACCACCATCAGGATGGTGAGTGCCACGACAATCTCCACGATCGTGAAGCCCGCTCGCTTCGCCATCAGTACACCTTCCTCCATTCGCCACCCAGGTATCGATACGACGCCGACCGGCCCGTCGCGCGCTCGACCACGACCAGTCGGCTGTGTTCCGGCTTGTCGCCCCCCGCGATCGCGCGGGTCGTCGTCATGTAGAACCCCCCGGCCTCGCTCGCCGAGCCGTCGCGGTGGAAGGTCACCGCGGGATCCCCGTTCGACGTGAGCGTGAACGTGATCGCGGTCGTCAGCGAGCCGCGCGCCGGCGCGCTGCCGAGCCCGAACACGATCGATTCGCCAAGCGGGACCGCCCGCAACTGCTCACCCGGGTCGACGGCCCCGTCATTGTCGCGGTCCTGGTGCACGCGCAGGCGGCGATTCGCCGTGTCGAAGCGCACGATCACGTTGTGCTGCTGCGTCAGCGCCTGGCGCTGCGCGGCCAAGACCGTCGTGCCGACGACCTGGATCGCCGTATTCGCCCGGTAGCCCATGATGTCGATGCGCGGCGCGGAAATCGCCACCATCAGACCGATCATGACCATGACCATCACGAGCTCGATCAGCGTGAACGCAGGGCGTGCACCTCTCGGCATGCGGCAACCTCGGAAAGACGGGCAAGACGGACCCCGACAGCAGGACGACCGGGCCATGGCCCCGTCACGCGCTCGGACTGCGTCTGGATGGTCAAGGTACGTATGCGCCACTAGGTGGGCAACGCCGCACTGTCACATCGTGGCACGGCGCCGGGCCGGCGGGTCGTGATTCGTGCGGTAGGTCACTAGACTTCTCGGGGGCACGCTCGTGCCTCGCCGCCACCATCCGCGTACCATGACCGACACTCTCCAGGCCCGCCTCGCCGAGGCCCTGGCCCCGATCGCCAATCCCCGCACGGGCGCCTCGCTCTACCAGACGCAGCAGCTGCGCGACATCGCCGCGACCCGAGAGGGCAAGGTCCGCGTGACCCTGCTGCTCGCGGCCCAGGATGACCCGACGCTGGCGCGGCAGGTGCGACAGGCCCTCGAGAAGGTCGAGGGCGTCACCGAGGTGCGGGTGGACGTGAAGGACGCCGCGGAACCCGCGGCAGATGCCAACTACGCCCCGCCGAAGGGCGGCGAGGCCAAGTCTCGCGCGCTGCCCGTCATGGGTGCCGACACCGCGCCGAAGGCCCCGGCCGCACCACAGCCCGTGAGCTATCCGCAGCTCGGCCGCATCATCGCCGTGTCATCCGGCAAGGGCGGCGTCGGCAAGAGCACCGTGACCACCAACTTGGCGATCTCTTTGGCCAAACTGGGGTATCACGTGGGACTGATGGACGCCGACATCTACGGCCCCAACATCCCCCGGATGATGGGCGTGGACGAGGCGCCGCCCGTGCAGGACGACAAGATCCAGCCCCTGCTCGCGCACGGCGTGAAGGTGATCTCGCTCGGATTCCTCATCGAGCGTGACCAGCCCGCCATCTGGCGCGGGCCGATCGTCATGAAGATCATCACCCAGTTCCTGCGCGACGTGAACTGGGGTCGGCTCGACTTCCTGCTCGTCGACATGCCTCCGGGCACCGGCGACGCGCAGCTCTCGCTGGTGCAGGCCACGCAGGTGGCCGGCGCCGTCATCGTCACCACGCCGCAGGAAGTCGCCGTCGGCGACGCCCTCCGCGGCGCCAAGATGTTCGAGCGCGTCGGCGTGCCCGTGCTGGGCGTCGTCGAGAACATGAGCTACTTCGAGTCCCCGGAAACGGGGAAGCCGATGGCCATCTTCGGTACGGGCGGCGGCAAGCGCCTGGCCGACGAACTGCAGGTGCCCCTGCTCGGGGA
Source organism: Gemmatimonas sp. (assembly GCA_013822285.1). Classification (GTDB taxonomy): domain Bacteria; phylum Gemmatimonadota; class Gemmatimonadetes; order Gemmatimonadales; family Gemmatimonadaceae; genus Pseudogemmatithrix. The sequence goes on along the minus strand of PNKF01000107.1, from coordinate 699 downwards.
AGTGCCGCTGTATCCGCCTGTGCTCGAAGGCGCGGACCGCGGTGCGCCGATCGTCGTGAGTGGCCCGACCTCCACGGCAGCGAAGAAGCTGAACGACGTTGCCGGGAAGATCATCTCCGCACTGGGGGTGGGCGCTCCGGCCTGACCTCAACCCGGAGCTGGGATGGACGAACGGATCCGCGTCGCCACGCTGCAGTACCACATCCGCCAGGTCGAGACCTTCGACCAGTTCGCCGCGCAGGTGCGCGGCCTCGTCGAGACGGCGGCCGACTACAAGTGCAAGCTGGTACTCTTTCCCGAGTACTTCACGCTGCAGTTGCTCACCCTGGGCGACGTGCGCGCCGACATCCGGCAGCAGGTGCGTCGCCTCGCGGGCTTCGTGGACCGCTACGTCGAATTGTTCCGCGAGCTCAGCGCCAAGCACAAGCTCTACATCTGCGCCGGCACGATTCCCGTCGCCGAGGGCGAGGAGATCTACAACGAGAGCTTCTTCTTCGGCCCCGACGGGTCGCATCAGGTGCAGCCCAAGCTGCACATGACGCGCTTCGAGGCCGAGGAGTGGATCGTCAAGCCGCGTAACCGGCTCAAGCTCTTCGACACGCAGTTGGGCAAGATCGCCATCGCCATCTGCTACGACGTGCAGTTCCCCGAGATTGCCCGCGCCGCGGCGCGTCGCGGCGCGAAGATCCTCCTCGTGCC
>PNKF01000106.1 GCA_013822285.1 Gemmatimonas sp. | reverse complement strand
GCAGGAAGCCTTCCTCGCCGTGCTGCAGGTCGAGTAGCAGCAGGCCACGCATGACGAAGGGGCGCCCGGCGGATGCCGGGCGCCCCTTCGCGTTCTCGTGCCGTGACTTAGCGCCCGACGCGCTCGACGCTCAGCGTGTAGGGGCCGACCGAGCCCGAGCCCAGCGACGACACGCGGATGACGTAGCGTCCGGACGAGCTGACACGGGCCGTCAGCTGCGAATCGAGGTCGCCGCCGCCATCATCGTCGGAGCTGATCTCGGTGAACGCATCGCCGTTCTTCGTGCCAAAGCGGAGGAAGGAGTCGAACTCGCCGGAGCGCAGGGTGATCCGGAACTCGTCACCGGAGCTCGCATCGAGGACGTACTCGTGGAAGTAGCCGCCTTCGTCGAGCTCGGGGTCGCCGGCGCTGAGCTCGCCTTCGATGGTCTGGCCGGCGCGAATCGGACGCTGCACCACCGCCACCGGCACCGCCTCCTCGACGGAGAGCGTGTAGCCGCCGCGATCGCTATTCGACAGCGGGCGAGCGTACAGGTGATAGGTGCCGTCGAGCGTGACGGTGAGACGCGAGTCCGTGCCGCCAGCGCCGTCATCGTCCGTCGCGACTTCTTCCTCGCCGGTCTTGGTCACCTTCGTGAGCCGTAGGAAGGTATCGAACTCCCCCGAGCGCATCACGATGCGCAGGCGCTGGCCGCTGCCGCTGATGCGGTAGAGGTCGAAGGGAAAGCCCTCCTCGTCATCCACGGAGGACTCATTGGTGATGTTCCCCTGCACCGACGCGCCGAGGGAGATGTCGCGCGCCTGTGGCGCCACCGGCGGATCGGTTTCCTCGATCCGCAAGGTGTAGGTGCCACGGCCTTCCTCCGATAGCGACTGCGCGACGACGATGTACGACCCCGCCGCCGGCGGACGGAAACGCAGACGGGCGTTGGTGTCGCCGCCGCCGTCGTCGTCGCTGGCGATCTGGTCCGTGATGCCGCCGACCTCGCGCACCACGGTCACCAAGGCATCGAAGTCCGGCGCGTTCATGCTGATCACGTAGCGCTTGTCGGCGCGGGCCGTGAACCGATACGCATGGAAGGGACCACGCCCGGTCAGCACGGGGTCGCTGGCGGCGAGCGTGCCGCTGACGTCCTGACCCATGCGGATCGGCCGCATCGCCCCCTGCGCCGGTGCGGCGGCGCGGCTCGCCTGCGCCGAGAGCGGTGCGATCAGCGGCGACGCGATGCCGACCGCTGCAAGGGTCACAAGGGAAACCAGCGAGCCACGTGCGCGGGACATCGATCCTCCAGTAGTGTGGGACGGCGTCACGAATATGCTGCGGGACCGGAGCCGTCGCCACGGACGCAGGTCACATTGTCGCTCCGTCACGGCGCCGGTAGCTTTCCCGCCATGTCGGAAGCCGCCATTGCCGCACTCGTCGCCAGCAACCCTGGCCAGGCCACGGTCGAGGAGTACACGATCGTGTACCGCGTGTTGGCCGCGCGCGTTCCCTGCCGCATGCTGGTGTTCGGCGTCGGCCGCGACACGCCGCTGTGGCTGGACGTGAACCGCGGGGGCACGACGGTGTTCCTCGAGAACGTCAAGCAGTGGGCCGATTTCTCCCGCAAGGCGTCGCCCAACGCCATCGTGCACGATGTGTCCTACGGCTGGACGCGCCGCTTCATGTGGCCGCTGCTCAAGCGCATGTCGCCGGATCGCCTCTACCTGCACGACCTCCCGCGCGAGGTGCTGGACACGGCGTGGGACGTGATTCTCGTGGACGCGCCGCGCGGCACGAACTGGAAGGCGCCCGGTCGCATGAAGAGCGTGTACACGGCCTCGGTGCTCGCAGCCAAGAGCGGCGCCGACGTCTTCGTGCACGACTGTCACCGCGCCGTCGAGCGCGATTGCGCCGATCACTTCCTCACGCCGGCGCGCTTCGTCGCGCAAGCCGGCTCGATGCGCCACTACCGCTTCCGCTAGGCGAGGCCGTGCGGATCGGCATCGACATGCGCGTGGTGCCCCCGCAGGGTCCGGGGCAGCAGCGCTATCTGTGGCGACTCGGGAGTTGGCTGGCGCAGCGCGGGCACGAGGTGCATTTCATGACCGTGCTGCGGCAGAAGGGCGGCGTCGAGGCTCCGGCCGGTACGCAGTATCACGACTGGCATGGTCGCTCCGCGACTGCCGTGCGCCACGGCGTGCACGACCTCGCGCTCGATGCGCTGCTGCTCAACCCCGAGCGCTCGCGCCCCTTCCGCGGCCTGCGCGCCAACGTGCTGCGCGCCGCCTACGGCACCGAGCAGTACCTGCAGAAGCTGCGCTCGTTCCGGAATCCGCTCGAATACGCCGCACGCTCGGCCCTGCGCGCCGTCCCGTGGACGCTGGCCGACATGCACTGGGAGCGACAGTTCTACGAAGGCCATCGCCCCTACCCCGACGTCATCGCGCAGTCGGGCTACATGCGCGATCAGATCCTCGGCAGCTACAGGATCCCCGCCGAGCATGTGCACGTGGTGCACAACGCCGTGGACCTCGAGGAATACACGCCGGCGCGGCGCCTCGCGCTGCGCGAGGAGATGCGCGCACGCTGGGAGATTCCCGCCGAGGCGCTCTGCCTGCTGTTCCTCGGGCACAACTTCCGGCTCAAGGGCCTGTGGCAGATGCTTGACGTGCTGCCACGCCTGCGGGACCTCGGTCGCCCGGTACACTTGCTGGTCGCGGGCAAAGGCACGGGCGAACCGCAGCGTCGGAAAGCGCGGCGACTCGTGCAGGCGTTGGGTCTGGAGGAGCAGGTCACCTTCGCCGGCGACGTGCGGCCCTCGCTGCACGCGCATGCCGCGGCCGACGCCTTGCTGCACCTCTCCTGGCACGACTCCTTCGGGTTCGTCTCGCTCGAGGCGATGGCCAGCGGCCTTCCCGTCGTGACCACGCGCTACGTCGGCGCGGCGGAGCTCATCGTCCACGGCGAGTCCGGCCTCGTCGTCGATCCCGCGAAGGACGCGGAGATTATCGACGCCATCCGCCGCCTGGCGGACGACGGCTTCCGCGCGCGGCTGGGCGCCGCGGCCGCCATCGAGGGTGCGCGCCACGACGAGCCCAAGAACTTCGCGCGGGTCCACGACGTCATCCGCACGGCGGTGGCCCGCGGCGCAGGGCCGATCACGGGCCGCTAACTTTCGGCATGGCAAGCAGCGCTCCCAGCGACCGCTACATCCTCGGCGTCGACCTCGGCGGCACGAACATCGTGGTCGGCGCGATGAGCGCGGACGGCACGCGCGAGTTCGGCATGCACGAGATCCCGACGCGCGCGGCCATGGGCGCCGATGCCGTCGTCGAGCGCATCGTGCAGATGATCGAACGCGTGGCCGCCGAGACGATGGCGGCGACTGGCGCGAGCCGCGACGCGCTGCTCGGTGTGGGCATCGGATCCCCGGGGCCGCTCGACCGCGAGCAGGGCATCGTCATCATCACCCCGAACCTCGGCTGGCGGGATTTTCCGCTGCGCGACCGCGTGAGTGAGGCCGTGGGCCTGCCGGCTACCCTCGACAACGACGCCAACTGCGCGACGCTCGGCGAGTGGTGGTTGGGAGCGGCGAAGGGCGGGCGCAACGTGGTCGGGCTGACGATCGGCACCGGGATCGGCGGTGGCTTGATCCTCGACGGACGCTTGTACCACGGCGCGAGTGACGTGGCCGGTGAGATCGGCCACACGACGATCGACTCCACGGGCCGTCGCTGCGGCTGCGGCAACTACGGCTGCCTCGAGGCCTACGCGTCGGGACCTGCGATCGCCGAACGCGCGCGCGAGGCGCTGGCGGGCCGCGAGCCGAGCGCGATGCCGGCGCTGGTCGGCGGCGACCTCTCGCGACTGACGGCGGCGCTGGTGTACCAAGCTGCGCGCGAGGGCGATCGCCTGGCGCTTGAAGTCGTGCGGGAGACGGCGCGACTGCTCGGCGCCGGCGTGGCGAACCTGCTGAACATCTTCAATCCGGATGTCGTGGTGCTCGCCGGTGGCGTGACGCAGGCAGGCGGTGCGCTGTTCGAGCCGATGCGCGCCGAGGTGCGTCGGCGCGCCTTCAAGCCGGCGGTGGATGCCTGCCGCATCGTGCCGGGGGCGCTCCAGGGGAAGGCGGGCGTCATCGGCGCCATCGCGACGTTTGCGCAGCAGAAGGGGCTGATGTGAGCGCTGCGCCGGCGCGGAAGCGCCGCCTGGGGGTGATCGGCAGCTTCGTGTGGGACGTCATCCATGGCCGCGACGTGCGCAGCGCGCCGGTCGAGGAATGGGGCGGTATCACCTACGCGCTGTCGGCCTGCGATGCGGCGTTGCCTGAGGATTGGGAGTTGGTACCGATTGCGAAGGTCGGCAGCGACCTGGCGCCACAGGCGCGGGAGTTCCTGCGCACGTTGCGCCGACTCGCGCCGGACGCGCAGCCCGTCGAGGTGCCGTATCGCAACAACCGCGTGGAACTGCGCTACCACTCCGATGAGCGCCGCAGCGAAGTCTTGAGCGGTGGCGTGCCGGGCTGGACCTGGGCGGGCCTGCAGCCGCTGCTGCGCGACATCGACGCGCTGTACATCAACCTGATCAGTGGCTTCGAGCTGGACCTGGAGACGGCGCAGCTGATCCGCCAGCACTTCAAGGGCCCGATCTACTGCGACCTGCACTCGTTGACGATGGGCATCGAGCCGGGCGGCCTGCGCACCTGGCGGCACATCCCGGAGGTCGAGGCCTGGTGCGCCTGCTTCGACGTGTTGCAGGTGAACGAAGACGAAGTCGCGATGCTCGCGCCTGACCCCTTGGCCTTGGCGGCCAAGGCGTTGAGCCACGGCGTGCGCACGCTGTTCGTGACCATGGGGAAGCGCGGCGTGGTCTACTTCGAGGACGCGGGCGCGGCTCGACCGCTGCGCACGGCCTTGGTACCGGCCACGGCGGCGCGCGTCGATGGCCCGGGCGATCCCACCGGCTGCGGCGACGTTTGGGGCGCAACCTATTTCTCTCGTGCCGTCGCGGGTGATACCTTAGAGGCTGCGATGCGCCGCGCCTGTGATGCGGCGGCGCGCAACGTCGAGCATCGCGGGGCTTCTGGCCTCGCCCACCACCTCCGGGGAGAGCTGCACGCGCCGTGACCGCCGTCATCACCGTACCCGCGTACCTCGACGAGCAGAGCTTCGAGCAGGTGATCGAGCAGGTGGCGCCGCTGCCGGCGGACGCCAAGCTCCTCGTGGACGCGCGGCACACGCGCTTCTCGACGCCCTACGGCCTCACGGGTCTGCTCTGCCTCGCGCAGTCGCGCGCCGAGAAGCCTGACTTCGCGCCGCCGGCGGAAGACGAGGTGAAGTCGTACTGGTCGCGCTCGTCGTTCTTCCGCTACGCCGAGGAGCTGTTCACGGTGCGCGGCACGATTCCCAAGGGGCGCGCCCACCAAGACGCCGACGGGATCCTCGAGGTGACTCCGATCGCGAAGAGCGAGGACGTGCACGCGGCGGTGGAGCGGGTGAAGGACCGCGCGACGCACATCCTGATGAACAAGCTGCACCTCGAATCGCGCGCGACCATGGGTTTCACGGTCTCGCTCTCGGAAGCCTGCCAGAACATCGTGGAGCACGCAGGCCGCGGCGGCTGGGTGGCGGTGCAGTCGTACAACTGGGCGAAGCGCCGCGTCGGACGGCAGGTGGTCGTGATCTCGGTCGCCGACGCCGGCCAGGGCTTCCGGCAGTCGCTGGGCACCACGCGCGTGCGCGCCATCGCCGGTGACCGCTGGAGCGACGGCGAGGCACTCGAGGCTGCCGTGACCAACGGGTACAGCCGCCACACCGAGCCCGGCCGCGGCCAAGGCATCCGCGGCATCAAGGGCTATGTGCACCGCCACGATGGTCGCCTGAGCATTCGAAGTGGCACTTCGCGGGTGACAATCGTCCCTCCTTGGGACGACTCTCCCGCCCGCGAAGACAGCTTGCCGGCCTTCGCAGGCTCGCAGCTGCAGATCATCATCCCGGAACGGGTGGAGGGCACGTGACGCCCAACATCGACGTGCGTGAGGCACTGCAGGATTCCGTGAATCCGGCCTACACGGATCTCGTGACCCGTGTGACGGGCCAGCGGGTGCGCATGCTGATCGAACAGCGCATCGCCGGACTCGCCGACGGCAGCGTGGCCGTGCTCGACTTCTCGCACATCGGCCTGCTCGACCGCTCCTGCGCCGACGAGATCCTCTCGAAGCTGATGCTGCCGCTGACCGCCGAGCATCCGTCCAAGGACGGCTACGTCGTGCTGCGCGGGATCTCCGAGCATCACCTCGAGATCATCGAAGCCGTGCTCGAAGTGCACGACCTCGCGTTGGTGGTGCAGTTGCCCAGCGCCGAGCTGCGCCTCGTAGGCGCGGTGAGCGCGAAGGAGCGCCACTGCTGGGAGACGGTGATGCGTCACGGCGAAGCGCTGGTGGATGCGGTGGCCGACGAAGTCGGTCTCGCCTGCGAAGCCTGCCAGGAGATGCTCGAGCGTCTCGCGCGGCGGCGCTTGCTCCGTCGCAAGGCCGATCGCTTCGTGCCGCTGGGAGCCGTGGCCTGATGCGGGCCTTTCAGCCGCTGCAAGTCGTGGGCTACGTGGCCTCACGCCGCGGCGACGCCGAGCGTGGCCCGCTGGTACGCATCCGCCCCGAGGACGCGCGCATGCGCCTCATCGACGACGGCGAACTCGTGTGGGTGTACGGGCCGCGTCGCCATGAACTCGCGCCGATCGTCTTCGACGAATCGCTGCCCAAGGGCGGCATCGTCGTGCGCGACCTCGCCGGCGTGGCCATCACCGAGATCGTGAAGCTCGTGAAGATGGACGTGGACCACCGCCCCGTCCTCACCAAGAACCTCGCCTGACGCGATGAAGCCCAAGTCGAAGAAGCCATCCCTCGCGACGCTTGCGATCCACGGCGCCCGCGAGGCCCACGCGCACGGCGACGCCGTCGTGGAGCCGCTGGTCCAGAGCGTGAATCACCTGCAGCGCCCGGGTACGGGCGAAGGCCTGCTCTACACGCGCTACGGCAACACGCCCAACGCGGCGCGCGTCCAGAAGCGCATCGCCATGCTCGAAGGCGCCGAGGCCTCGCTGCTGCTCTCCAGCGGCATGGCGGCCACGGCCTGCGCCCTGCTCGCCCTCCTGCGCCCGGGCGATCACCTGCTCTCGTCGCAGTACATCTACGGCGGCACGCACCGGCTCTTCATGGAAGAGTTCGTGCGCATGGGCATCGACGTGCAGCTGGTCGATCCCTGGGAGCCGCGTGTCTGGCGCAAGAACATCCGCAAGGAGACCCGC
>PNKF01000105.1 GCA_013822285.1 Gemmatimonas sp. | reverse complement strand
GAGAAGGCCGGGCGCGTGGCGGACTTCCTGGAGTTCGCCGAGCTGATGTGCATCGACGCGCTGCATCGTGAGGAGAGCTGCGGCGGTCACTTCCGCACGGAGCACCAGACGGAAGACGGCGAAGCAAAGCGCAACGACGCCGAGTTCGCCTATGTGGCGGCCTGGGAGTATGCGGGGGAGGGGAAGGCCCCGATCCTCAACAAGGAGCCGCTGGAGTTCGAGAACGTCCACCTGAGCACGCGGAGCTACAAGTGAGCGGGTCCAGCACGGCCACTCTCAACCTTACGCTGCACGTCTGGCGCCAGAAGGGGCCGAACACGCCCGGCCAGATGGTCACGTATCCGGCGCCGAACATCAGCCCCGACATGAGCTTCCTCGAGATGCTCGATGTCGTGAACGAGCGACTGATCGAGAAGGGCGAGGAGCCCATCGCCTTCGACCACGATTGCCGCGAAGGCATCTGCGGCAGCTGCGGCATGATGATCAACGGCGCGGCGCACGGCCCGATGAAGCTCACGACCACCTGCCAGTTGCACATGCGCAGCTTCAAGGACGGCGAGCAGATCTACATCGAGCCTTGGCGCGCGAAGGCCTTCCCGGTGATGAAGGACCTCATGGTCGATCGCGGGGCCTTCGATCGCATCATCCAGGCCGGCGGCTTCATCTCCGCGCCGACCGGCACGCCGCAGGACGCGAACGCGCTGCCGATCCCGAAGCCGGACGCGGACCTCGCGATGGACAACGCCGCCTGCATCGGCTGCGGCGCCTGCGTGGCGGCCTGCCCGAACGCCTCGGCGTCGCTGTTCACGGCGGCGAAGATCAACCACCTCGCCGTGCTGCCGCAGGGCCAGCCGGAGCGTCGCAAGCGCGCGCTGGACATGGTGGCGCGCATGGACCTCGAAGGCTTCGGCGGCTGCTCGCTGTTCGGCGAGTGCATGGCGGCCTGCCCGAAGGGAATCTCGATCGATGCCATCCAGCAGATGAACCGCGATTATGCGGTGGCGATGGCGACGAAGACCGAGGCGAAGGAGTGGTCGGGCTCGGCCTGAGCCCGGCGGGACCTTACCGCTCCGGTAACTGCAGCGTCGAGGTGCGCCCACTTGGTGAGCGCACCTCGATGCGTTTCCCCTGCGCCGTGAACTCCGCCGTGACGGGAATCGCGACGGAGATCGGGCGCAGGGCGTCGAGGTGATCCATGACGCCGAGCGCAAATCGACGCCGGGCGATGACGGCGCCATCGGCGTCGACCAACGCGGCCTCCCACTCGCCGGCGTCGGCTGGCAGGGCGCGCAGCCCTTCGACCAGCGCGGCGCTGCTGACGACGGTGGCAGAACCGTCGTCTGCCGCGAGTCCATGCACGACGACGGCGCGCTGTGGCGGCTCAACGGCCTGCGCGGCCAGCGTCGCGCTGCCGCGGAATCGCAGCATCGCGTCGTAGCTGTACGTCGAGATCCAGACCGGCGTGCAATAGCCCATCGTGTCGCCGTGCTCGCTGGAAATGGCAAAGGCCCGCTCGGCCACCGACCGCTGGAACGAATACGTGTCGTGTCCGCCGCTGCCGACTCGCCCGCTGGGGTCGGGGAAGCTCGGATCCGTGCCCGTCGCCCCGCCACAGGGCGCATGGCTACGCCCCAGGTTGTGGCCGAGCTCGTGCATCATGAGTTCGCGGGTCTGGGACTCGCGAAAGAACCAATTGAGGTGGATGAGCCCGAAGGTGCGCGTGCCGGGCCCGAAGGACGCGCCGTTGCTGGGGATGTAACCGAATCCGCCGAAGGTCGCGAAGGTAAACCCGGTCGGAGGCTGCACCACGCCGACCCAATGCGCGTCGGCGAAATCCGGACTCGAGACGCGGGCGAGGTCCAGCTGCTGCAGCAGGCTCACCCAGAACGCGCTGCCCGCGCCATTGGGCGGCGCGCCGAACGACGTACTGATTGCGAAGGCCGGCGCGATGCTGTACTCGATGGGGCCAACGGGCCCCATCTGTCGGATGATGCGCAGATACTCTTCGGCGTTTCCTTCGTTGACGACGCCGGTCGTGCCGTTGTGTCCGGTGAGCGTGATGGGGACAAAGCGCAGCTTCAGCGTCGGTGGCTGGACAACCGCGAGACCAGCGCGTCCGATCCGCGGATAGCGATCGCTGCTCGCGTCGGCATCCGTGAAGTCACCATCGGGATCCCAGAGGACCTCCCATTGCAGGCCCGGCGCCAACTCGGCGGACGGGACCAAGAACTGGACGGTGGGATTCGCTGCCGTGGACGCGCCAGCCGGGATGTAGACACTGCGACGGGCGCTCCAGCGCAGGGTCCCCTCTGCCGTCGTGAGCCGCAGTTCCATCACACTCGCGGCGGCGAGCGCACTCGGGGCAGCGGTCATCACGTTGACGACCGCATCTCGTCCGCCGGTGAGCATCGCGATGGTGTTGTCGCCGGTCTGAGAGGCTTGCGTCCAGAGGGCAGACGTCACGGCAACGTCAAAGCCGGTCGGCAACGTGTTGTCGACCGTCACGCTGACGAGTAGCGAGTCACGCCCGGCGTCTCCACTGGCGACGATGTAGGTGATCCCTGCATTGACGGCGGTCACCACGCCTAGGGCGGACACCGCCGCGACTTGCTCATTACGGCTCAGCCAGCCGAGTTGACGATTCGGAAGAGCGGTGCCCGTGGAGTCATAGGCCACCGCCGTCAACTGCTGGCCCGCCACGGCGAGTGGCGTGCGCACCAGCGCGAGGGGCGCGCTGGTGATGTCGATGCTCACGACCGGCACCGGCTGCACGGCGAGAATGACGCTCGCCGACTTTCCCTCGGCGCTGGCGCGCACCACCACAGACCCGACACCGACGGCCGTCACGAGTCCATCGGATGCGACCGTGACCACGCCAGCAGGCTGCGTGGTCCATTCGATACGCCGGCCCTCGAGCGCGCTGCCATCGGCACTGCGTGCCGTCGCTTCGAGCTGTACACTTTGGCCGCCGCCCGGCCCGTGCAGCAACGATGTACGCGGCGCGATGATCTGCACCGAGAACACGGGCACTGGCGGCGATTGGTCGCGGCATGCGGGCATCGCCCCGACTGCGAAGAGGACGATGCCGGCCGCTCGCGCTTGCTGCAACCAGCGCACGCGCTATGGCACCACGCGTGGTACGTCCGCCTTCGAATCCGTCAGCGGTCGCCGTGCCTTGAGATGCGACTCCATCTGCAGGCGCGGCACACCGTCGGTCAACCACTGCGGCGCCGGCTGCTCACGCAAGAAGGTGTCAAACCACTCCGTCATGCGCAGCGCATAGTCCTTCTGGTTCGCCGGACGCGCGAGACCGTGGTTCTCACCGACGTACTCGAGCAGCACGACTTCCTTGCCGAGCTGTCGGAGGTGGTTGTAGTAGGTGATGCCTTGGTTGAAGTCCACGGCGCCATCGCGATCGTTGTGCAGGATCATGAAGGGGATCTTCAGGTTCTGCGCGAAGACCTGCGGCGAATTGCGGCGATACGCCTCGGGCACTTCGTTGGGCCCACCGGTGAAGCGACCCTGGCTGGCGATGAAGATCGAACCGTCGGTCGCGCCGGTGTTCCAATAGACGGAGCCGAACATCGAGACCATGTCCGTGAGCGGCGCACCGGCCACGGCGGTCTTGAAGATGTCTGTCTGCGTGGTGATGAACGTCGTCTGATAACCACCCCAGCTGTGGCCCTGCAGTCCCACGCGCTCGGCGTCGATGAGCCCCGTGGCGATGGCCGCCTTCACGGCCGGCACCACGCACCAGAGCGCGCTGCGGCCCGGATCGTCGAGGTGGTAGGTGATGTCCGGCATCAGGTAGGCGTAGCCACGCGACGTGTACACGCCGGCATTGGCATAGCGCGTGGCATTCGGGGCGGGGTACACGTTGTAGCTCTGCGAGAGCAGCTCATAGATGTACGTGAGCATGGGGTAGGTCTTGCCCTGCTCGTAGCCCGCCGGCAGGTACAGCACCGCCTGCCGACGCGCATCGCTGTTCTCGCACTTGTACTCGATGAGGCGTGCGCCCGGCGTCCAGGCGATCTCTGCCTGCTGCGGGTTTGCCGTGGTGAGGCGCCGCGCGTTCGCCAGGTTGGCATCGGCTGCATACCAATCAGGGAAGGCGACCGCGGTCTGCCGCGTGAAGGCCCAGATGTTCGCATCGCGCGCACGGCGATAATCCACCTTCGCGTCTTCGTCCGTGATCACGCGCACGCCGCCACGTGCCACATCGACGGTGACGAGGCCTTCGCGCTTGCTGTACTCGCCGTAGGTCTCGACGAACATCGGCGCCGCCGGGTCGATGCCGCGGCGATCACGATTGTCCCAAGTCACGCGGGCGAGGTAGCGCGTATGGCTGCTGCGGCCGTTGGCGGTGAGATTACGCGCCGCGCCGCTGACGGGCAGACGCCAGATATCCCAGTTGTCGCGCACGAGGATGCTGGCGTTGTCGCGCGTCCAGCCGATCAGCGCGCCGCCGATCGCGGGCTTCACTTGGTTGTGATCGTCTTCGTCGTCCCAGAAGGCGTTGTTGATGCCCTCCGTCACGTTGCGCGTCTGGCCGGTGGCGAAGTCATAGATCTTCCAATCGCCTTCGTCGTAGTACGCGTACTTGCTGTTGTCGGGCGAGAAGGCGATTGATGCGCCGCCTCCGAAGCCGCCGCCGATGCCGCCCGGCACCTTGGCCTGGATGAGCGTCGGAGTGCCTTCGCGCAGGTTCACCGCGTAGATGTCGCGGTACTGCGTGCCACGGATGTTCGCCTCGCGCTCATAGCTCGCGTTGTCGAAGGCGACGCCCCAAGTGTCACGGGGCCCGCGCTGCAGGGCACGGAGCGTTCCATCCGTCACCGGAAGCAGCCGCTGCTCGGCGATGTGGAACGCCGCCACGTGCGCGAAGTTGCGATCCTGCGACTCCTGCACCTGCTGCGCGGCCTGCGTGCGGTCGTCCTTCCAGTGCCAGAGCACGAGCGACGGCACGTCGGCATCCGTCTGTGGTGCCGCGGCGAGACGCCCACCGGCACCCGCTCCCGGCGCGGGCGAGCCGGCACCGCCTGTCGGAGCGGCACCGGCACGTGGACGCGGAGCACGCGGTGCGCGGAGCCCCACGAACAGCCGAGTCGCGTCGCGGCTGAAGCCGATCGCGTAGTCGCTGCTCAGCACGCGACCAGCCGGCAGTCCCGCAGTCTTCGCGTCAATCACGCGCGGCGCGTCAGCAGAGGAGGCCCGCGCCCACACGAGCACCGTCACGACTTCATCGACATCGGACGAGGAGTCGCTGTCGACGCGCTGCACCGCGAGCGCCTGCGACGAGTCGCCCCAGGTGATGCGCCGATACGCCGCCTTGAAGGCGTCCAGCACGCGCGTCTCGCCGGTGGCGAGGCGGCGCAGTTGCAGCGAGTTGCCCAGTTCGTCCGGCGTGGCGATGGCGTAGGCCATGAACTGGCCCGCGTCATCGAAGGCGAACTCCGTGACGTTGGGCATCGGCACGCTCGGCGTGCTCGCCGCTGCGGCGAGGTCGATCAACTGCAGCAGCGCACCGCTGTTCGCGCCGGCTGCCGCGTTCGCACCACTGGGCGGGGCATGCTGAATCGCCAGCCAGTTCGAGGTATCACCGGCAAAGCGGAAGCTGCGCACGTTCTCGTACTCGCGCTTGCTGCCATCGGCGAGATTCACGACCGCGAGCTTGGTGGCCGGAGCGGCTGGCGCACCGGCGTTGCCGCCGCGGGACCGCGCACGGCCGGCTTCCGCGTTCGGACGCACGAGGAATGCCACCCAACGACTGTTGCCGCTGATCGTCACCTGCGGACTCGCGGCAGCCCCCGCACCCGTCGGCGCCGAACCCGCCGGGAACCGCCACTCGTTCCCGGCGGCCGCCGTCGAGCGCACGATGACTTCGGAGTCACCCTCGTTGGGCGCGAGCTCATAGGCGATGAAGCGGCCGTCGTTGGAGAGCTGCGTGCCGCGAATGCTCTTCCAACTGAGCAGGTCGCGCAGCGTCAGCTGCCGTCCGGCCGACGCTGGCGGCGTCCAGCGGGAGACGGGCTGGGTGTTTACGGCGCCATAGGGCAAGTCCAACTGAGGGTTGGTCGCGGCCTCTTGACTTGCCGGTCGCGCCGGCGCATCGGGCCGTTGCTGCGCGATCGCAGCGAGGGCAGGGAGGGCCAGCAGACTGAACGCGAGTACAGGGCGAAGAGCGGAGGGGAGTCGCATGCGGGTTGGGTGTTGGATGTCTGATGCTACGCGCGGGAGCGGCGGAGCGCTATCGCCCGACGCGCGGTTGCCGAACCGCTGTGGGCTGGCTGTTAGATTTCGTGCGCAGCCTCCCCTAATTCGCACTCTCGTGATTCCTTCGAAAGCCACTCCCAAGCGCCAGTCGCTGTTCCGTGAACTGTCCGCCGAGCGCCGCGTGGCGCTGCTGACCAAGCTCATCGCTGCCAACCGCGACACGCGCGCCGTCTTCATCCAGCGCATGGTCGCCCGCGGCGGTGGATTCCGCGCCGCGACGCTGCAGGCCTGGGCGCCCGCCAAGCTGGCCAGCGAAGTCGTGCGCCTCAACGCGCAGACACCCGACGACGAGCTCGATCTCTTGCACGCGCTCTACGTGAGCGTCGAACCGCAGATTCAGGAGACGTTCCTCAAGGCCGCCGGCGTGAAGGCCGAGGGCGCCGTGATCGATGAATCGCTGGAGGCGCCGTTTGCGGATGCCACGGGCGTGCAGCGCGGCGCGGCGGCAGTGCTGGAGCAGTTCGGCGAGGAAGGGAAGCACTACCTCCGGACGATCGCGCATTACAATGCGGCGGCGTGGCCGGGCGTCGAGACTGTGGTGGCTGCGTTCGTCTGAGCCCCGAGCGGAATCGCTGACGCAAGAACGCCCCGCCGATCAAGTGACCGGCGGGGCGTCTTGTCTTTCGCGCGACTCAGATCTTCGGCAGCGTCACGCCCACCTGCCCCTGATACTTTCCCTTCTTGTCCTTGTAGCTCACCAGCGGCCCTTCGTCGCCCTCGAAGAACAGCACCTGCGCGATGCCTTCGTTCGAGTAGATCTTGGCCGGCAGTGGCGTGGTGTTCGAGATCTCCAGCGTCACGTAGCCTTCCCACTCCGGCTCGAACGGCGTGACGTTGGTGATGATGCCGCAGCGCGCGTAGGTGGACTTGCCCACCGTGATCGTCATGACGTTGCGCGGGATGCGGAAGTATTCGATCGACCGCGCCAGCGCGAAGGAGTTCGGCGGCACGATGCACACGTCACCTTCGTACTCGACGAAGCTCTTCGGGTCGAAGTGCTTCGGATCGACGATGCTGTTGAGCACGTTCGTGAAGAT
>PNKF01000104.1 GCA_013822285.1 Gemmatimonas sp. | reverse complement strand
CCTAGGCCGCGCGAGCGGGCAACCTTCGCGTGACATTTTGTGCCCCACGGGGTAAGCTCTGCGACCGGAGGCCTCTAATGCTGCGCTCGATCTACCGACTGCATTCGCTCCTGCCCCTCGTGCTCGCTACAGCGTCGCTGACGCTCGCGGCCGTGGGCGCATCGCCATCGATGCTTGGCGCCCAACAGGCCACCCCCAACGATACGATGCCCCAGGGCGCCATCGCCGGCATCGTGCGCGATGAGAAGGGTGAGCCGGTGGTCGGCGCCCGCGTCGGCATCGAAGCACTCGCGATCCAGACGCGCACGGACTCCACGGGTCGCTTCGTCCTCGCAGGGCTCCCAGCCCGCAGCTTCGACGTGGTCTTCCGCCACCTGGGCTATCGTCCCGCCATCGCGACCGTCGGCGTTCCTGCGGGCCAGACGCTCAACCTCCGCATCTCGATGGTCCCCGTCGCGACTCGCCTCGATGCCGTCGTCATCGAGGCAGCCATCCTGAATCAGGTCGCAGGCCTCGTCACGACGGATTCCGGTCGGCCGATTCCCGGGGTCACCGTCGATATCCTCGGACTCAATCGTCGCATCCAGACCAACGACGAGGGGCGGTTCCTCCTGACGGACCTCGATCCGGGCTCATACATCCTGCAGTTCCGCGCCAACGGCTACCGCGTCTCGCAGTATGCCCTGCGCATGATTCCGCAGATTGACCGCGACATCACCATCAAGCTGCGGCAGATCGAGGCGAATGACGGATTCACGGCAGAGCGCGCGGCGCAGGTCGCGCTCGAGACCAACCGCCGCATCGGGTTTCGTGGCGCACAATCGATGGTCATCGGCCGGGAGGAGCTCGAGCGCTGGGATCGCGCGCCGCTCGGCGTGGCCCTCAACGGCAGCGCGGCGGGCACGCTGATGCGCGAAGTGCCGCAGGCCTGCGTCTTGGTGAACGGATGGGAGCCGCTGACCGTCAACAATGCCGGCTCTGGCTTCCTCAACGTGCAGTCGTCCGGTGGCGCACCGTCTTCGATTAACCCCAACGGCACGCGCAGCGCGGCGCCGTCAGAGCTACCGCTCCCAACCACGGGCGGATGGCTGAACCATTTCCGCGCGAATGAGGTGGAGCTGGTCGAGCTCTATCTACAAGGCAGCGAGAACTCGCGGACCCTGTGCAACCGCTTCCCGCCAAGCTCCGGCTGCTCCTGCCCGCCAGATCCCGCGGGTCTCGTGATCTGGCTGAAGCGCTAGTCGCTCGAAGTCGCGTCAGCTTGCGGCGTGTCGGCTAGCGCGGCAGCGGTCGTGCCCGCAGCGTCTCGATCTCCTGCAGCATGCCGGCCACACTCGCTTCGACGATCACGCGCCCCTTCTCCACCGTCGCCAGCGTCGCGTCACCCCAGACACCGCTGGCGGAGTAGGTGCCGCGACCGTTCGGATTGCGCGTCAACCCGCCCTCGCCGCGCGGGGAATCATCCTTCACGGCTTTGCGCATGTCCACGCGCGCGGGTGCCATGTAGAGAATCGCCGACGTCTCGGTCTCGTCGGCGTGCGTGCCCCGCTGCTGCTGGCTCACGCGAGACTCAGCCTCGCCGGCCACCGTACCGATGTTCGTGTACTCGAACATGATGCCCTCGGCCCGCAGGATCTCCGCCGACGCGGCCAGTGGCCGTAGCGTAGAGATGCCGGTGTTCAAGACGTAGAACTTGCGCGGTCCATAGGCCGCCAGACTGCGCACGATGTCGACGATCAGGTCGCGAGCCGTCTCGAAGCGCAGCGTCGTCGACCCAGGATACTCCACGAACGACGGGTAGAAGTGGTAGTTCACCGTCGGCGCGACGATCACATCCGCCGCTTCCAGCACGCGGCGTCGATAGTACTCGGCCAACGTGCGATCGTTGTCGAGGCGGAGATGTGGGCCGTGTTCCTTCGCCTCGGCGCCGAGGGGGATTACGACGACCGCGTCGCGCGTGAGCAGTTGCTCGGCCTCCAACCAGGTGAGATCACCGAGGACGAATCCGCGTTGGCCGGCCGCCGGCTGCGGACGCTGCTGTGCGGCCGCGGTCGTCGTGATGGCCAGTGTGAACAGCAGGGCAAACACGACGGTGCGCGGCATCCAGATGTCCTCGCTACGGGGTGACGGTCACCTGCACAGAGTCCACGGCACGATCGGAGCGGATGACGATCCACGTCGTGCCCGCTCCGGCCGCCGTAAACGTATACGTCCCCGAGCTGTTCGGCGTGAAGGTAGGCGTCAGCACGCCGGGCGTGCGCAGTATGACATTCGCACGCTCCATCGCGAACTGAACGCCTTGCACGACCGCCCCACCTGCATCGCGGGCGCTGCTGCGAAGGTTGAGTGTTCCGCCCACGCTGAGCGGCGCCGCGCTGCACGCGACCGGAGCGGACACCGTACCACAGGCCAGGCGCAGCGTATCCACGAGCTGGCCCACGACCATCGTGCGGCCGACGACGACGTCGCTGTTGAGTCGCGCGGCAATCGCCGTCGTGACCAACTCGGCGGTAAGGGCTTCGCTCAACATGAACTCGCCCGCACCCAAGGGGAGCACCAGGCCACTCGGCGGCGGCGGCGCAGGCGGAATGCTGCCGATGCGCGGGTCCGTGGCGCTCCACGTGACCAGCAGGGGAACCGTCGGCATCGGCGGATCGCGCTCGATGACGGCGGTGAAGCGTGCCCCCTTGTAGCCCAGCGTATCGGGAACGCCGACCAGCCGCATCTCGTACGGCGAGCCTGGATCGAAGGGATTACTGCGCTCGAACGGGGGCTCGAGGCTGCAAGCGCTGGCAAACAGCGCCGCGAGGAGAAAGAGTCGGCGCATCATCGCAACCCCACGCTGACGGCAAATCCGTTCGGAACGGCGCGCGCCGAGACCCGAAGCGCGCGTGGCGTGCCAACGTTCTGGACTTCCGCAATGCGACGAACGTGTCGCCATTCCATGAAGACGGCCTCGACGGCGGCATACCCCCAGAGCGACATCGCACCGATCGTGAGGGCGTTGCCGATATTCCGCGCGAGGTCTGCGCGGCGGAAGTCCGCGGCGGCTGGCGTGATAGTCGATCCCGTGTTCTTCAGGTAGTCGTCGTACGCCGCGCGCGCGTAGGCATGCGAGCCTTGTGCAGCCGCGAACGCAGCCAGTGTGCTCAACAGCAGCGTCTGCCCATAGGCACGACGCCCCGGCGTCAGGAGCTGGCCACCGCCCGGTACGATGCCGGCCGCCGCGACCAGTGGCAGCGATACAGATGTGCAGCGGACCTTCGGACGCGCGCGTTCGATGATGCGATGCATTTCCTCCGGTGCGCTCGCCGTCATCTGCAGGCAGGGATAGAACTCCAACACGTCCGTGAGCAAGGACGTGGCATCGTCGTCAGCACCATAGGCCACAAAGGTCGCGGCACCGAGCAGCATGCCGTCGCGCACATCGCGCTTGTTGGGCAGCGGCAGGCGCGCGAGCCGTCCAAGCACGGTCGATGTCGCGCGGCCCCAGTCGCCCGCTCGGTACTCGGCATGCGCGCGCCGCAGCACGCTGTCGCGCGGCTCGGCGAACTCGAGGGTCAGGGTGTCCAGCGGCGGAGCGCCGTCGTGACCCAGTTGCCGCGCGCGCCACGGTTGGTACTGCGCCCAGACTGCACGCGCGAGGTCAGGCGGCAGGCGCAGAATGTCCGGCGCCTCGTCCCCGGGGCTGGACACCAGCAACGACAGTTCCGCGGTGCGCCCGTCGTCATACGGAGCGAAGGCCTCGACCGGCACATACAGACGCACCTGTCGTGTCTCGTCTTCCACGACGGCGCGGATGGCGTGCTTGCGCACGGGCGCGCTGCCCGTGAGGATCGCCGGAATCAACTCCCCGTCGCGGCGCAACTCAGCCGTGGTGGCGTCATAGACGGGGTTGTACGCGGGCGGCACGCCAAACACCGCCCCGCGCGTGATCGCCGCGAAACGCGCCATCTGCCCACGGCCACACTCAATGCGCACCGGATCAGCGGGCAGGATGGTGAACGCAACCGTGGGACGCGCTGCCGTCGCCGAGTCGAAGGCGGCCCAAGGGTGCAGCGCGGCAGCTGAGTCGATGATGGCATCCGGATACTGCAGGATGGGCTGGCAACCGCGGGCGTGGCGCACGACCAAGCTGTCTGGTGCAAGCACATCGAGCGCCATGGGCGTCACGACCAGCACTTGGTAGCGCTGGCCCATCAGCAGGAACGACGAACCGAAGCGCCCGTGCTCGCGCACTTCGTTGCGCCAGTTGCGGAATGCGGTATCGCGTGGACTCGCGGTCAGGATGGAGTCCGGCGCCGATGGCGCACGCTGCGCCTCGGTGCGTACGGCGAGCAACGCAGCGATGAGCAGTCCCGCAATGCGCCATGCCTTAAGGCTCGTCACCACTCGGGCCGTAGATGGACGGAACAGTCGAGCCCATCGGCCGCAGGTACGTCGTGATCTGCCCGCGATGGTGGACGAGGTCGAACAGGAAGCTCCACGCCATCTGCGATGCGCTGCGGGGCTTACCGCCGAAGTCGAGCATCCCATTCCACCGCTCGGCCGGCAGCGCGATCCAGCGCGCGGGCATCGTGGCCACGTGCTCGTCGTAGGCGGCGCAGATCTCAGCCATCGTCGCCGGCGTCGGCGTCGGCACCCAGTTCATCCGGCCAGTCTCGAGGCTCTCGATGATAAAGCGCTCCTCGCAGATCATCTGCCAGGCAATCTGCTGCGCGGTCCGCGACTTCGGATCCGGCCGATACGTCGAGCCCTCGGGAATCCGCGCAAACACGCGCTGCGTGGTCCTCGCTTCGTGCTCCCAGAACCCGGCAAACAGCTGCTGCTCGTTCATGCTAGCTCCTTGAGATACATCAGCACGGCGTTCGCGCCATCCGCATACTCCCGCACACCGACCTCGCTATACCTCATGGTCGAATGGAATGCCACCGACACGGGGTTCGGGGGGCGCAGGTTCACTTCGAGCGCGATGCGCGGCCACACACCCATGGCACGCTGGTGGAGGTCGTCGTAGATCGCGCGTCCGACGCCGCGTCGCTGCGCCCGCGCAGCGACTGCCACCCGGTCGAGATACAAGAACGCATCATACCGATCGGCAAACCACGTGTAGTTGTCGCTCCAGTACGAACGACCCGACGGAATGCAAATGACGAAGCCGAGGATGCCCTCGGCATCCTCGGCTATCGTGTAGTGCGCGCTCATCGCAAGAATCTGCGCCAGCGTGTCTGCGGTCAGCGCGTTCACGTGCGGCACGCTGGCGTTGTTGAGGGCCAGCACCGCCGCCGCATCGGCAGCGGTGCCTGCTCTCAGCGTGAAGCCGCTCACGCGGCCGCCGACTTCGTGTGATCGTCATCCATCACGACGTCATCATCGGCTACCGGCCCACGTGGTGGCTCCGGGAGATCCGTGCTCGGCACGATCGGCTCCTGACGCGCATTCCGCAGCTGGCGGTTGAAGCGCTCGAGATCTTCGCGCAGGACCTTGTCGAGACGGTCCGTCTGCACCTTGAGCATTGCCGAGACTTCGTTGTAGACGGCGATGGTCTGATCGGTGGGACGGTACGGGCCGGAGCCCGCCACGCCCGCGAGCGCCGCGATCTTGTTGTTGATGCGGATCGGGAAGTTCAGCGGATCCTGCGAGCTCTGGTTGCGCACCTGATAGACCTCGCCTTCGATCGCCGCCAGCTGACGCAGCAGCGCGTCGGCATCACGGCGCAGGCGCGGTACCGCGTTCACGCGGGCTTCGATCTGCGCGCGCACGTTGCGGATCGTGCGCACCGCGTTGTTCGCCTCCGAGGTCTTGTCGCGCACCTGGATGAGGAAGTCGAACTGGGCCTGCAGGTCGGCCGCGGTCGCGGTCGTGCGCGGATCGTTGAGCAGGTTCACGCGCGCCGTCTGCACATCGCTACCCACCGTGAGGCGCACCGTGTACGTGCCAGCCGGTGCGACCGGGCCCGTCGTGCTGCCCGCCCACATGATCATGCCCGGGAAGGTCACCGCGTCCGGATAGCGCATGTTCCACACGAACTGGTTGAGGCCCACCGCATTGCCCGGGCGCTGCGCAGCGGCGCCACCACCTTGGCCACCACCACCGCCCTGCCCGCCACCCTGGCCCGGCTGCGGCGCGGGACGCGGCTGCCCGTCGTTCTCGTAGCTCTTGATGACGCTGCCATCTGCCGCGAGAAACTCCAGCTTCACGGGCTGGTTGGCATCCTTGATGTGGTAGTACACGACCACGCCACTCGGCGGATTCTGCCCCGGACGGCTCGCGGCCTGCTGATTGCCACCGCCACCGCCGAATCCACCGCCACCCCAGTTGATGCGGTACGCATCGCGCGGCTGGAACAGATGCGCCGGCTTCGCGGCGATCGCCGGCGAGTATTGACGGATGGCCGAGAGGTCGTCGAGGATCCAGAACGACCGGCCGTGCGTTCCGGCGACGAGGTCGCCTTCCTTCACGACGAGGTCATGCACGGGCACCGGCGGCAGGTTGAGCTGCAGCTTCTGCCACGAGGCACCATCATCGTAGCTCAGGTACACGCCGCGTTCCGTGCCTGCGTAGAGCAGGCCGCGACGCTCGGGATCGTGTCGGACGACACGCGTGAACTCTTCGGCCGGAATGCCCGCGACGATCTTCGTCCACGTCGCGCCGTAGTCGGTGGTCTTCCACAGCGACGGCGAGAAGTCGTCGAGCTGGAACCGATTCGCGGCGACGTAGGCCGTGCCTTCATCGAACGACGAGGCATCGATGATGCTGATGCGGGTGAAGTCGCCGATGTTACGCGGTGTAACATTGACCCAGTTCGCGCCACCGTCGCGCGTGATCCAGATGTACCCGTCATCGGTACCTGCCCACAGGACGTTCCGGTTCTTCGGCGACTCGGCCAGCGTGAAGATCGTGCCGTAGGTCTCGACGCCCGTCTGGTCCTTGGTGATCGGGCCGCCCGAGGCGCCCATCGTGCGCGGGTCGCGACGCGCGAGCTCCGGCGAGATCATCGTGAAGCTCTGGCCTTCGTTGGTGCTCTTGAAGAGGCGGCTGCCGCCGACGTACAGCACCGAGGCGTCGTGCTGCGAGACGACGATCGGGAAGGTCCATTGGAAGCGGTACTGGATGTCTTCGGAGCTATGGCCCATCGGGTTGAGCGGCCAGGCATTGATGTTCCGCTCGAGGCCCGTGCGCATGTCCTTGCGCGTGAGATACCCGGAATAAGAACCCGCGTAGATGATGTCCGGATTCGACGGATTCGGCGTGACATAGCCCGACTCACCACCGCCCGCGTCCTGCCAGTCGGCAATCGTGATGTTGCCTTCCTTCC
>PNKF01000103.1 GCA_013822285.1 Gemmatimonas sp. | reverse complement strand
GACTCGGCCTTGGTCGCCGGCGAGAAGATCGGCGGATCGAAGCGCGAGCTCTCACGGAGGCCGCTCGGCAAGCGCTCACCGGCCAGCGTGCCCGTCTCGCGGTACTCCTTGAACGCCGAGCCGGCGAGATAGCCGCGCACGACGCATTCCACCGGGAAGACGTCCGTTCGCACGCAGAGCATCGCCCGGCCCGCGAGTTCGTCACGGTGCAGGGCGATGCCCGGTGCCCGCGCGACGATCTCCTCGACGTCGCAGGTGACCATGTGGTTCGCGACGTCGCCGGCGAACTGGCGCAGCCACCAGGCCGTGAGCTGCGTGAGCACGGCACCCTTGTAGGGCACCAACTCGTGCATCACCACGTCGAAGGCCGAGACGCGATCGCTGGCGACGAGCAGCACGTGATCGTCGCCGACGGCGTACACGTCGCGCACCTTGCCGCGACGGATCAGCGGCAGCGGCAGCGTGGTCTGGCCGACGAGCAGCGAGGTCATACGCGCACCTCTTCCTTCGGCGGCGCGGCTTCTCCCGCGGCGACGAGAATCGGCTCCACGACCTCGGCGAGGAACTCATCGACCTGCTGCGGCGCGCGGCCGACGAAGCGCATCGCGTCGGTGACCGCGGCGAGGTCTTCGCTGGGCACCGGGAAGGCCGGGTCCTTCGCGAGCCGCTCGAGCATGTCGTTGTGCTTGCCCTCGTCCTTCATGGCGCGGGCGGCCGCGATGCTGTGCACGCGGATCACTTCGTGGACGGCCTGACGATCGCCGCCGGCATTCACGGCGCGCACGATCAGCGCTTCCGTCGCCATGAACGGCAGCTCCTCGTTGATGCGGGCGCGAATGCGCGCCGGATGCACCTCAAGGCCGGACACGATGTTCTCGAGCAGGATCACGATGGCATCCGTGGCGAGGAAGGCCTCAGGGATCGTGATGCGGCGAATGGCGGAGTCGTCGAGCGTGCGCTCGAAGTACTGCACGCTGTGCGTCTCGTTGGCCGTGCCGGCGATGCTGAGCACGAAGCGCGCCAGCGAATTGATGCGCTCCGAGCGCATCGGGTTGCGCTTGTAGGCCATGGCGGAGGAGCCGATCTGCTCCTTGCCGAAGGGCTCTTCGATCTCGCCGAAGCTCTGCAGCATGCGCAGGTCGCTGGCGAACTTCGCCGCGCTCGCGGCGATGCCGGCGAGCACGTCGAGGACCTGTTGGTCGAGCTTGCGGGAGTAGGTCTGGCCGCTGACGGGAATCGAGCCCGGGAATCCCATGGCGTGGCAGACGCGACGGTCGAGCTCGCGGACCTTCGCGTGATCGCCGTTGAAGATCTCAAGGAAGCTGGCCTGCGTGCCCGTCGTGCCCTTCACGCCGCGCATCGGGATCTGCGCGAGGCGATGATTGAGGTCCGCGAGGTCGAGCACCAAGTCCTGCAGCCACAGCGTCGCGCGCTTGCCCACGGTCGTCAGCTGCGCCGGCTGCAGGTGCGTGTAGCCGAGGGCGGGTTCGTTCTTCCACTGCTTCGCGAACCCCGCAAGCGCACGGATGACCGAGACGAGGCGGGCGCGCAGCAGCTCGAGCCCGCGGCGCATCTGGATCAAGTCGCCGTTGTCGGTGACGAAGCAGCTGGTCGCGCCGAGGTGAATCACGCCCTTCGCCGCAGGGGCCACGTCACCGAAGGCGTGGATGTGCGCCATGACGTCGTGCCGGAAGCGCTTCTCGTACTCCGCGACCTTGTCGAAGTCGATGTCGTCAAGATGCTCGCGCATCTGCGCGATCGCATCAGCGGGAATGGCGACGCCAAGGTCGCGCTCCGCTTCGGCGAGGGCCAGCCAGAGGCGGCGCCAGAGCCCGTGACGGGTCTGGAGGCTCCACAGCTCGAGCATCGCCGGAGAGGCGTAGCGGTCGGCGAGCGGCGAACGATAGGTGCTATGGCTCATCGGATACGGAAGTCAGTCGAGAAGATGTTGCCGCCGCGCTCGAAGAACATGCGGATGGGGCCGCGCCCGATGTAGTACTCGAGCACACGCGCGGCCTGCTGCGCGTCAGTGACGGGCGTGCGATTCACTTGGATGATCAGGTCGCCGGTGCGGATGCCGAGATCCTGCGAGACGCGGGGCGTCACGCTGGCCACGACGGCGCCGCGTTCCGATTGCAGGCCGCGTTCGGCGCGGATCGCCGGCGTCAGCGAGATCAGCTCCAGCTCGCGCAGCACGGCCACGCGCTCGGCGCCGACCTCGGGCAGGTCGCGCACGCGGACCTCGACGCGCTGCTCGCGCGCCCCCCGACGGACCATCAAGTCGACGGTCTCGCCGACGCGCAGTTCGAGCAGTTCCGCTTCCCAGTCGTAGGGATTGCGAATCTGTCGGTCGCGGGAGCGGACGATGACATCGCCGACGCGCAGGTTGGCCGCCTCGGCCGGCGAGCCCGGCACCACCGCTTCGATGGCGGCGCCAGTGTTGAGCGAGCCTCGCGCTGCCGTGGCCCCGGACTGCTGCACCTTCACGCCGATCCACGGACGCCGCACGGCGCCGTGGGCGAGCAAATCCTCCGCCACGCGACGCGCGCGGTCGATGGGAATCGCGAAGCCCAAGCCGATGCTGCCGCCGCTGGGCGTGTAGATCGAGCTGTTCACGCCGACGACTTCGCCGCTGGCGTTGATCAGCGGGCCGCCGGAGTTGCCGGGGTTGATCGACGCGTCCGTCTGGATCATGTCGACGTACACCCCCGGCCCGTCGCCGCGTCCCGTGAGATTGCGGCCGACGCCACTGACCACGCCGGCGGTGACGCTGGGCTCGGAGTTGCCGAGCAGGAATCCGTACGGATTGCCGATGGCGACCACCCACTCGCCGATGAGCATGCCGCGCGAGGTGCCGAGCGGAGCCGTGGGCAGGTCCTTCGCGTCGATCTGCAGCACCGCGAGGTCGTTGAGTTCGTCTTCGCCGACGACACGCGCGGGGTAGATGGTGCCGTCGCGCATGGCCACGCGCACGCTGCTCGCGCCGGAGACGACGTGTGCGTTGGTGACGATCACGCCGTCATTGCGCACGATGAAGCCGGAGCCGAGCCCGGGCACGACCTGGCTGCCGGAGCGCACGCCGAAGAACGCATCGAAGGGCGTGACGGCACTGCGTTCCACGCGCTCGGTCTGCACAGTGACGACCGCCGGTGACACGCGTGCGACGGCTTCGGTGATCGCCGTGCGTCGCGAGGTGTTGATGGCGTCGGGGCGCGGGTCCGGGGCGGGGAGCAGCTGCTGCTGCGTCGCCGCCGGCGAGCCCTGTGCATCCGAGATGCTGGGCGAGGCGCCGTCGCAGGCAAACGCGACGAGGGCGAGCCCGGTGACAGTGAGGAGGCGCATGAGGCGGATCACTTCGTGCGGCGCGGGCGCGCGCGGCGGCTGACGTCGACCAAGAAGTGGTCGATGCCACGGTCGGTGAGCGGATGCTGCAGGAAGGAGCGCAGGGCGTCTGGGTGCACCACGGCGGCGTCCGCACCGGCGGTGGCGAGTTCTGCGAAACGCGCGGCGTTCGGCGGACCCGCGACGACGACGTCGCACTCGACGGCCGCCCGGCGGAAGGCCTCGTGCAGCGCGCGGATCGTCAGGTCCGCGCGGTCGCCGACCGCTTCGATCGCATCGACCGGCACCACGACCATCGACGCACCGGCCTTCGCGGCGAGCAATCCCTGCGCGACGGAGTGCACCAGCGTCGCCGCCACACGCACGCCGTCGGCGGCGAGTCGACGGATGGCGGGCAGCGCGTCTTCGACGAAGGGCACGGCGACGATCACGTGCTCATTGAGGCGGCGGAGGTCCTTGCCGCCGCGCACGATCTCGTCGGTTTCCAGCGAGCCGACGCTCGCGAACACCGGGCGCGTCGATTCCTCGGCGAGTTCTTTCAGGATCTCTCGCGGATCGGCCTGCGGCATCTCGGCCGCGAGCACCGCGGGCGTCGCGACGATGCCGTCGAGCAGCCCGGCCTGTTCGGCCCAGGCGATCTCCTTCGGGTTCACGGTCGCGAGGTAGAGGCGCATCTACACGGTGGGCGGGTGGGAGGGCGGTTCGAGGTAGAGGTCCGGCGGGTAATCGACCTGCTCGAGGCAGAGCCCCGACGCCGAAGCGGGCGGGGACACCTCGTCGTTCGCTGCTGCGGCGAGCAGGGCCGGGAAGTCCTCCTTGGGCCGTGCACCGCTCGCGACGGCGAGCATCGTCCCCACGAGGAACCGCACCATGTGGTGCAGGAAGCGGTTCGCGGCGACGTCGAACACCAGCTGCTGAACGTCGTCGTGCGTCACCGCACGCCAGCGTGCCAGCCGGACCTCGCACACGTGATCGTCGGTCTCCGGTGCCGTCCCGCGCACCGCGAAGCCGTAGAACGCATGCCGACCCATCAGCCGCTCCGCACACCAGGCGAGCGACTCACGGTCGAGGTCCCGATCCCACGGGAGCTCCCAGCGCCGCCGAAATGGCGACGCGGCTCCCGCATCGAGTCCCACCGTGTAGCTGTACCGCCGTCCCGTCGCGCTGAAGCGGGCATGGAACTGGGGCTGCATTTCGAAAGCCGCCGCGACCCACACGTCGCCGCCGAGCTTGTCGTTGAGCACCCGTCGCATCTTGTCCGCCGTCCAGTGCGCCGGGACCGTGATCCCCGCCGCCTGGCCCCGCGCATGCACCCCTGCATCGGTCCGGCCAGCCCCCGTCACCCGCACGGGACCTGCACACAGCCGCTCCAGCACCCGCTCCAACTCGCCCTGCACCGTGCGCTGCCCCGGCTGGACCTGCCAGCCTGCGAAGGCCGATCCGTCGTAGTGCAACACAAGCTGCAGGGTGCGCTCCGCCATCGGACGAAAGCTAATCCGTTCCAGCATGTTCCTTCAAGGAACGCGCACGCGGAACGCGCGCGCGATTGACACTCGTCCGCCCTGCGGTGATGCTTCCCAGCCCGCCCCATGCTCGCACGCACTCTTCCCGCTCTCGCGTACGCCCTCGGCGCCGCCGCCCACGCGGACGAGGCCTTCGTACGGCTGTCCGACGCCCTCGCCGACTCCGATCGCGAGACGGTGCTGGCGTTGCTTCGGGTGGATCCCCGCACGGGCCTGATCCGCGAGCGGGCGCGGGCCGTCAACGGGCGCATCGAGCGCGAGGGCATGAAGACGTCCGTCGAGCAGCTGCCGCTGGCGATCCATCGCGTCGTCGCCGAGGGCGGCAGCTTCGCGGAAGTCACCGAGGACCAGGCGGCCTACGCCCGCCTGCTCCGGTTGCCCGAGCCGGAGGCCGGCGGCCTGCTACTGCTGCGCGGCATCCGCCATGAGCGACAGCTCGTCGCGATTCTCGCGGCCGTCGAGCCCAAGCGGGTGTTCGGCACCCGGGTGACGGAGCGCCTGGGGCCGCTGGCCGCATTGTTCGAGCTCGCCATCGCGCGGTTCGTCGAGCAAGACTCGCGCGCCGAGGCGGTGCGGACGCTGGAGGCGGTCACGCAGCGGGTGCATCAGGATTACCTGACGCGCTTGGCCGAGCTGGAGGCGCGGATCGAGCGGCAGACCAGCGAGTTCGAGGCCGAAAGCGCGACGTCGCGGCTCGATCGAGAACGCGAGGATGCCAAGCGCGCCGAAGAGGTCCGGCGTAGTGCCCGTCAGCTGACCGTGCTCGAACAGCAGCTCACGGCGAGCATCGGACAGCTCGAGCAGGCACACGTGGAGCTGCATCGGCGCTCCGAAGCGCTGCGGCAGCGCACGCGCACGCTGTACCTGCTGGATCGCGTGCTGACCTTGTCGTCGTCCACGGCGGCGGCACAGCCGCTGGTCGACGGCCTGCTCACGTTGCTCGGCGATGACATGCAGGCGTTGCGCTGCTCGATCTTCCTGCGCGAGCCGTCCGGGGAGGGCTTGTATCTCGCGGCGGCGCGCGGGCTCGCGCCGCATGTGCGCATCGGGCATCGCGTGACGATCGGGCAGGGGATTGTCGGTCGCGTGGCGGCGTCGCGCGAGCCGATGCTCGTCGTGGACGTGCAGGAAGCGGCGTCGCATCCGCTGCTGAAGGATGAGTATCTCACTACTGGTTCGTTCATCTCGTTCCCGCTGGTGCGTCACGACAGCCTGATCGGCGTCGTGAACCTCACCAACCGCGCGCAGCGCGGGCTCTTCGTCGAGGAAGACGTCGAGCGCGTGCGCCTGCTCGGCTTGGTCATCGCGCTGGTGGCGACCGAGGCGCGGTTGCCGGAACGACTGCTTGGGAGTGCGGCGTGAGTTCGACGATGTTGCAGGGCGTCCTGAAGCGACTGGTCGCGGGGGAGACGCTGACGGCCGATGAGGCGGCGCAGGCCTTCGATGCCGTGATGCGCGGCGAAGGCACGCCGGCGCAGATGGCCGCGCTGCTCATGGGCCTGCGCGTGCGCGGCGAGCGCTCGAGCGAAGTGGCCGGCGCGGCGCGCGCGCTGCGCAACGCGATGACGCGGTTGGAGGCGCCGCGGCCCGAGGAGTTGGTGGACACCTGCGGCACCGGCGGCGGGGGCGTCACGACCTTCAACATCTCGACGGCGGCAGCGATTCTCGCCGCAGGTGCCGGCGTGCGCGTCGCGAAGCATGGCAATCGCTCGTTCACGTCGAAGTCGGGCAGTGCGGACGTGCTCGAGGCGCTCGGCGTGCCGATTGACCTGCCCGTGTCGCGCATGGGTGACGTGCTCGACGAAGCCGGTATCGTCTTCATGTTCGCGCCGACCATGCACCCGGCCATGCGGCATGTCGGCCCGGTGCGCCGTGAGATGGGCGTCCAGACGGTGATGAACCTGATCGGCCCGCTGGCGAACCCGGCGATGGCCGGACGTCAGGTCATCGGCGTGGCCGATCCGGCGCGACTCGAACTCATTGCCGGGGCGCTGGCCGAACTCGGGACCTTCCATTCGCTGGTCGTTCACGGCGCGCCGGGCATGGATGAGATCTCGCCGTTGGGCTCGACCACCGTCATTGAACTCAAGGGCGCTGCGCAGCGACGCTTCGAGTTCCGGCTCGAGGAAGTGGGACTGTCTCCCTGCAAGCCCGGCGACCTCGCTGGAGGCGAGCCGGCGCAGAACGCCGAGATCGTCGAGCGCGTGTTGCTGGGGAAGGCCTCGCCTGGCGCCGAGTCTGCGGTGGTGCTGAATGCAGGTGCCGCGCTCTTCGTGGCGGGAAAAGCGAAGGACCTCGTGGCCGGCGTGACGCTGGCGCGCGAGGCCCTCAAGGCCGGGGCGGGGTGGGATGCGCTCGGTCGGCTCCGGCGCGCGAGTGTCGCGAAGCGCTGAGCTCCGGCGCGCTTAGCCGTGCGCCGCGATCAGTAGCGCCGCATCACGCCCACGACGATGCCCTTCACCTGCACGTCCTCGGCGCGCGCGTAGATCGGCTCCATCGTGTCATTGG
>PNKF01000102.1 GCA_013822285.1 Gemmatimonas sp. | reverse complement strand
GTTGGGACAGGGAGAATTACTTTTTGAGCCGATAAGTCCTCCGAGGCGGATCCGACATCTCTGCCGACGACACGCCCGGACGCCGGGAAGTCGGACGTAGGGTGAGGACCTTAGCGTTCGACAGGGCTTCAAAAAACCCTCTCTGCTCCCTCTCTTTGCTGACGCGCCGCCCGGGTAGCCGGGCGGCGCGTCGGTTTTTCCCCTCGCGGAACATTCGATTCTGCTGCAGGATTACGTAGCCATGCCACTCGTCACCGCCACCCGCCTCGTCAAGTTCAACGCCGGCCACCGGGTCTATAACCCCGCGTGGAGCGACGAACGCAACAGCGCGACCTTCGGGAAGTGCAGCAATCCGAACGGCCACGGCCATAACTACACCCTCGAGATCACCATCGAGGGTGAGGTGGACCCGGAGACGGGCTACGTCATGGACTTGGGTGAGCTCAAGCGCATCGCCGAGCGAGAACTTGTCCAGCATCTCGATCACAAGAACCTGAATCTCGACGTTCCCTTCATGGCGGGAACCATTCCCACTACGGAAAACCTTGTATTGGCATGCTGGCGCGTGCTCGCGCCCAAGGTTGCCCCTTCGCGCCTCGTGCGCCTCAAGTTGTGGGAGACGGAAAATCATTATGTCGAATACGATGGCCGCTGACCGGATTCAGACCGACGTGCGCAACGGGTCTGGCGCCGACGCCTTCGAGGCGGAGGCGGGCTCGAATGCCGCGCGCATGGTGGAGTTCGAGAAGTTGGTGCGCCACGAACTCGAGCTGATCGGTGAGGACCCGAATCGCGAGGGGCTGCTGAAGACCCCGGAGCGCGTGGCCAAGGCGATGAGCTGGTTGACGCGTGGCTATGACATGGACGTCGCCGAGGTGGTCGGTGACGCGGTGTTCGAGGAACAGCACGAGTCGATGGTCATGGTGCGCGACATCGAGCTCTACTCGATGTGCGAGCATCACATGTTGCCGTTCTTCGGCAAGGCGCACATCGCCTACATCCCGCAGGGCCGGATCGTCGGCCTCAGCAAGCTGCCGCGCATCGTGGAGGTGTTCGCGCGTCGCCTGCAGGTGCAGGAGCGGCTCACGGAACAGGTCGCCCAGGCGATCCAGGACGTGCTCAAGCCCGAGGGCGTGGGCGTCGTGATTGAGTGCGAGCACCTGTGCATGATGATGCGCGGCGTGGAGAAGCAGAACTCGCGGACGATCACCTCGTCGCTGAAGGGTTCGTTCCGCAACGATCCGGCGACGCGCGACGAGTTCCTCCGCTTGGCTTACGGATCGCGGCGGTGACCCTGCCGCTCGCAGGGCGGACGGCGCTCGTTACGGGCGCGTCGCGAGGCATCGGGGCGGCAGTCGCGCGCGCGCTGGCATCGGCCGGCGCGCGCGTCGCGTTGGTGTCGCGCTCGCAGGCGGCCTTGGATGCGTTGGCGGCCACGTTGCCGCACACGCCGGTGGTGATCGCCGATGACTTGATGCAGCCGGTCGCGGCGAAGACGATCGCGGCGGCGGCGCTCGAGGCATTCGGTGCGGCGCCCGACATCGTGGTGCTCGCGGCCGGCACCTTCCCGCTGGGTCCCGTGGATGCGACCACGGACGCGGAGCTCGAGACGGCGTTCACGCTGAACGCCATGGCGCCGCTGCGTCTACTGCGTGAGTTCCTGCCCGTGATGCGGACGCGTGGGGCGGGGCACATCGTATTCCTCGGCTCGCTGGCCGATCGGCACGTGTTTCCGTCGAACGCCGTCTATGCCTCGACGAAGCATGCGCTGCGCGCGACCGCAGAGGCGCTGCGCGCCGAGTCGCGCGGCAGTGGTGTGCGCTGCACCTTGGTCTCACCGGCAGCGACGGATACGCCGATCTGGGATGCGCACGATCCCGATGCGCAGGCGCATCTGCCGAATCGCGATGAGATGCTCCGGCCGTCCGATGTGGCGGATGCCGTTCTGTGGTGCGTGACGCGGCCTGCGTCCGTGGACATTGACGAGCTGCGTCTCTCCCGGAGTTGAGGTCGGCGGCCGCAGCCTACAGCGCCGCCCCACGGGAGAGGACATCCTCCTCGAACTCGTCCGCGACGGATTGTGCCACCGCTTCGAGCGAGTTGGTGGCTGCAAACACGGCGCGTTGCCGCTCCGACGACGTGGCTGCCCCCTTCGCGATGGCCCGCAGGTGGCTGGCGTGGCGCGACTGTCCGTCGAAATGCCCATCGGCGATGAGTTCATCGAGCATACGCGCCAGATAGATGCGCGCCGGTGAATGCGTGCCGTCATTCGCCGTCACCAGCTCGGCGTCCATCCCGTGCCGCGAGGCGCGCCACTTGTTCTCCCGCACGCGCCACATCGGGGGGAAGCTGCGGCCTTGTCCGGCCGCCACGCGCGCGCCGGCGCGCTTGGCCATCGCCTGCGCGAGCGCGACGATGTCGGCCGTCTCGCGCAGGGTCGCCAGGCCATCGCAGATGCGGATCTCGATCGTGCCGTAGCGCGGGCTCGGGCGGATGTCCCACCAGAGATCCTTCAGGGAGGTAATCGCCTCGGCCTTCTGCAGCGTTTCGACGAGTTCACAGAACTCGTTCCAGTCGTGGACGAGCTGCGGACTGCCGCCCGTGGGCAAGGCCTCGAAGACCGTCACGCGCGAGGAGGCGAGGCCGGTGTGGTCGCCTTCCCAGAAGGGCGAGCTGGTGGACACGGCCAGCAGCAGCGCGAGGTCGTGCAGCAGCTCGTTCTGGATGGCGATGGCGACTTCGGGATTCTCCATGCCGATGTGCACGTGCAACCCGAAGATCTGCAGGCGTCGCGCAATCCACTGGTTGCGGGCGATCAAGCCGTGGTAGCGATCGGCGGGAAAGAGCTTCCGCTCCGTGTAGCGCGCGGTTGGGTGGGTGCCCGTCGCGATGAACCGCAGTCCGAGGCTCTTCGCGATCGGCAGCAGCTTCTCCGCCGTGGCACGCAGGTCTGCCTCCGCGTGCGCCGCGTCGCGGCATACGCCGGTGGAGAGCTCGATCATGCTTTGGAAGATCTCGGGTTGGACCGTCGCAGGACCGGACCAGCGGTGCAGCAGTTGGGGAGCCTTGGGAGACAGCTCGTGGGTGTCGCGATCCACGATCTGCAGCTCCACCTCGACGCCGAGCGTGAATGGCTCGGACTTTGCGAATTCGAGCATGGATGTCGGGGTGGGAGGAGGGCGCGCGCAGAGTGCAGCTACGCCGACAGGCTGGATTGTACCCTAATCATAGGGCAATGTTCCTGTTGATGCGACTTGAACTTGCCGAACGTCTCGTGTGCCCTGCGGCGCATGTGCGCACGCCGTTGATCGTCATAGCGGAGGAGACGCAGGATCGCGAACTGCTGCGCGGGACAGCGGGCTGCATGGTCTGCATGCGCGAAGGGCGCATCCGCGATGGTTCGCTGCGTTTTGTGGCCGCGCAGGAGGGGGCTGCGGTGACATCGACGACACGGCGCGACGACCTGCGCGGCGCAGGGGTTGGAGTTGCGATCGACGATGATCAGCTGTTTCGACTCGTCGCGTTGCTCGGGCTCGGCGAGGCCGGCTTACCCGTGCTGCTCGCGCCGTCGTATGCGGCAGCCGCCTCGCCGCTCGTCGAGCGGCAGGAGGCGATGGTGGTGGTGTTTGGCGTCGACGCGGCGGGGCCGCGCGGCGTCGCCTACGTCAGCGGATGCCATGACGCGGTGCCGTTTGCCGATGGCAGCTTCCACGCCGCGGCCCTGGATGAGACGATGGGCGCCGCTGCTGCCGCCGACGCCGTCCGCACGGTGCGGGTCGGCGGACGCGTGATGGCGGCTGCAGCAATGCCACTGCCGCCTCGCCTTCGCGAACTCGCGCGCGACGCGCAGCACTGGGTGGCCGAGGTGGAGGCGCCGGCGGTGGTGGTGCCGCTGCGGCGCGCGTAGGTCGCGGCGCCGCAGCAGGTTCAGAACAAGCGGTAGCTCGCGCCGATGCTCACGCGCAGGTCATGCTGGCGCGGCGTGTCCTGCGAGGTGCCGGGCGCGAAGGGCGTACCGTCGTTGGCATGCGGCGTCAGGGGAAAAGTCCAGATCGCGTCTTCCACTCCCAGCTGCGCCCCGAATCGCTCGGTCATCCAGAGCCGTGCGCGCGCGCCGACCATGAAGCCAATCGCCGCGCTGCGGCTCGGCGCGTTATGAAACACCTGCTGGCGATCGAAGGCATCACCGGTCATGACGAGCACCATCGGTGCGGCCAGCGCCGAGAGCGCGAATCGCTCGCGGTCGATGACTCGGTAGGAGGGGCCGAGCCAGATCGAGGTGATGCGCCCGTCGAAGCGATTGGTGACGAGGAACGGGCCGGATTCATCGCCGAGCCCTGTGGTGGAGATCGCGCGCTCCACGGGATGGCTCATGATGCCGATCTCCGCGAAGACATGCCCACGGATCGCGAACGAGGCCGCCGCCCCGAAGGCGGCACCGGAACTGCGCTCGCCACGTTGCCGGGTGTAGAAGACCGGCGCATTGCTGCCGATCACGCGGTCGAACTCCTCGTCCGGGCTCTGGACGATGCCCCCGACGACCGTGATCTCACCGCGCTGCGCGACCGCCTGGCCCGGCAGCAGCAGCGCAGCCCCGACGAGGCCGAGTACGAAGGGCCGCATCAATCCGCCCCCTCGTACAGGCTGTCGATCAAGGCCTTGTACTGCGCGTCGATCACCTTGCGCTTCACGCTGAGCTTCGGCGTGAGCTCGCCGCGCTCGATCGAGAAGTCATGCTCGAGCAAACCGATCTTCTTCGGTGACTCGAAGCTCGCGAGGCCTTCGATGGTCTTGCGCACTTCCTTGTCCATCTTGGCCTGGATGGTCGGCATCTCGAGCAGCTGCCGGCGATCCGTCCAGATGATGTTCTTGAGGCCCGCCCACTTCTCGAGGTTATCCCAGTTCGGGACGATGAGCACGATCGGGAACTTGCGCTTGTCGCCGATCATGACCGCCTGCGAGACGTACTTGTTGGTCTTGATGCGGTTCTCGATGGGCTGCGGCGCAATGTTCTTGCCGCCGGCCGTCACGATGATGTCCTTCTTGCGGTCGGTGATGCGCAGGAAGCCATCCTCGAGCACGCCGACGTCACCCGTGTGGAACCAGCCCTCGCTGTCGATCGCCTCGGCGGTCGCGTCCGGGCGATTGTAGTAGCCCTTCATGATGTGCGGACCGCGCGAGAGGATCTCGCCGTCGGCGGCGATCTTCACTTCGACGCCCGCCACCGGCTTGCCGACGGAGCCGATGCGGAACGCGTCGTCGGCATTCACCGCGATCACCGGTGAGGTCTCGGTGAGCCCGTAGCCCTCGAGGATCTTGAGCCCGGCTGCGTAGAAGAACTTGTTGATGCTCGGGTTCAGCGGCGCGCCGCCGGAGACGAAGTAGCGCAGGCGGCCGCCCGTGCGCTCCTTCAGCTTGCTGAAGACGAGCTTCTGCGCGATGCCGTACTTCCAGGCGAGCAGGCCGCCGGGTTCACGGCCGGCGAGCTTCTCGTCCGCCCACTTGTCGGCGACGGCGACGGCCCAGCGGAAGATCTTGGCCTTCACGGCGCCGCCGCTGACGGCGCTCTCGAGCACGCGGGCGTACATCTTCTCGAAGAGGCGCGGCACCGACATGCAGAAATGGGGCTTCACCTCCGACAGGTTGAGCGGCACCGTGTCGATGCTCTCGGCGTAGGCGATGCTCACGCCGCAGCAGAAGAACAGGTAGTCGCCCATGCGCTCGAAGATGTGCGAGAGCGGCAGGAAGCTCAGGGCGACCTCGCCGGCGCGCACCGGCACCTTCTTCTCGGACGCCTTCACGTTCGAGTAGATGTTGTCGTGCGTCAGCATCACGCCCTTCGGCAGGCCCGTGGTGCCCGAGGTGTAGATGAGCGTGGCGAGGTCATCGGGCTGCACGGCCATCGCGCCGGCCTTGAAGGCCGCCGCCTTCTCCGGCGAATCGAGCGTTGCGCCCTTGGCTTCGATTTCCGCG
Source organism: Gemmatimonas sp. (assembly GCA_013822285.1). GTDB lineage: Bacteria > Gemmatimonadota > Gemmatimonadetes > Gemmatimonadales > Gemmatimonadaceae > Pseudogemmatithrix. The sequence continues at coordinate 1,611 of PNKF01000102.1, read as the reverse complement.
AGCGTGAAGTCCACGCCGTCCGGCTTGCTGTCGACGAAGGAGATGATGTAGCGCAGCGTCTTGAACTCGCCGCGCACGGACTTGGCCTTTGCCGCCTGCTCCGGCGTGCTCACGAACAGCGCGACGGCGCCGGAGTCGTTGAGCGGGTGCACGATCTGCTCCGCGGGCAGGGTCGGATACACCGGGACGTCCGTCATGCCGCTGCAGAGACAGGCCCAGTCGGCCAGTGCCCACTCCGGGCGGTTCTCCGACATGATGCCCACGCGATCGCCGCGCTTCACGCCCAGCGCCTCCAGCCCCAGGGCGATATGCCGCACGCGCCGCAGCACGTCCTTGTGCGAGATCGGCTGGTAGCGCCCGTCCTTCTTGAACTGATACGCCGCCGGCAGGTCGTGCGTCTCGATGGCCTGGAAGAAGATCTGCGTGAGTGTGCCCGGTGCGGGACGCGGGCCTCCGGAAGCGATCATCGGCGGGATTCTCGAGTGGGGGTCAGCTGCGGAGATGACAGGCTACGGAATGCTGGGCGGACGGATGTTCACGACGTAACGCACCGGACTGCCCGGGACCGGCAGCCCTCCGGCGCGCAACTCGGCGATCACGATGAAGCTGTCCGGCTGCACGGGCAGCAGGTTCGCGTACACACGCAGGCGACGCGAGGCCGTGCCGTCGTTGCGTGTGGTGTCGAGCAAGCCGTGCCGCGACGCGGAGGCCGGCCATAGCGCGACCATCGACGTGTCCGTGGGCGCAATGGTGTCACCGTTGTGCACGATGCGCCAGCGGACGAGCCAGCCGACGACGTCGGGGTTTCCCCCGCCGACGGTATCGGCGCTCTGCAGCGTGAGCGTCAGCGCGGGGCTGATGCTCTGCGGGCTGTCGGGAATGTTGTAGGTGTACGTGATGTCCGTCGCGCCCGTCAGTACGGTGTCGGGGCCTGGCGTCACCTGCACCGTCCGCCGCTGCGACTGCAGTCCGTTGATGCTCGCGACCAAGCGCACCGGACCGCTGCGACGCGTCGCGGTGAGATAGCCATTGGCGTCGATCGTCACGCCCGTGTCGAGCGAGAAGAACTGCACGTCGGCATCGGTGATGACCTCCCCGCGCCCATCGTAGACGGTCGCCGTGAGCGGCGTCGCGACGCCCGCGCCATTGCGCAGCGTGTCGCCCGTGACGAGCGCCGGGAAGGCGATGCCGTCGAAATCCAGCGCCGCCACCGCGTTGGGGTCGGTGACGACATCGTCGCAGGCGAGCAGTCCCGCCGCGAGCAGGGCCAGCGGAGCGGCGAGCCGCCCCCAATGCCGCATCATCCCGCCGCGCGCTCCGCGAGCTTCGTCGCGAGGTTCACGTAGGCCTGCGAGGCCGCATCCGCCGGCGAGCGCACCACCGCCGGCTGCCCCGCCGCAAAGGCCTCGGCCAACGCCGGACTGCGTGGAATCACCAGGTCCAACATGAGATGCGGCGGCACCTTCTCGCGGATGTACTGCACCGTGCTCTCGCAGGCCGGGTTGCCGGCCTCGTACATCGTGAGCAGGATGCCGTCGAAGACGAGCTGTTCGTGCGTATTCACGATGTCTTGTACCCCGCGCAGGATCTGCGGGGTCGTCTGCAGGGCCA
>PNKF01000101.1 GCA_013822285.1 Gemmatimonas sp. | reverse complement strand
TAGAGCTTACAGCTTACGGCTGCTACTCAATCACTTGCCGCCGCAGCGTCGCATTCACTTCCCGCCGCAGGTCCTTCACATCGGCGTTGCGACGCAGTTCCTCGAGATAGCTGCGGATCCGCGCTTCGCGGGCCGCCGGCACTTCGCGCTGGCGGAGGATTTCCTTGATGAGCTCGAAGTCCGCGCGATCGGCCTGGCTGCGCATGTTCGCGCGCAGCACGTAGACGGCGTCGAAGGTGCGGGCCATCACCGGCGTGGAGATCGGGGCGCCGAACGCGGCCCCGATGGCTTCGTTGTTGAAGCCGAGGCCGGGGACGAAGGTGCGGCGATTGAACGCCGCCGGCGTCTGGAGTTCGAGGCCCGCCTTCTGCGCGGCGGCCTCGAGCGAGGTCGCCCGCGCGTCGGCGAGGAAGGCTTCGGCCTGCGCGACGATCGACTCGACGGCCTTCCGCTCCTTCAGCGCCTGCACGATGTCTTCCTGCACGCGCTCGAACGGCTGCATGCCGCCTTCGGTGAGCGAGTCGAGGCGCACGAGGTAGTAGCCGTCCTCGTCATCGATGAGGTCGCTGACTTCGCCGACGCGCACGCCGGAGAAGGCCCAGCCGCTGATGCCGCGCACGCCGCGGCCCTGATAGGCCGCCGTCTGGCCCTCGACCACCGGGACCTGCGTCATGAGCAGCGAGAGTTCCGTCGCGGCCGCGTCGAACTTGCTCGGGTCATCGCTGGCCGCAGCCAACGACGAGAGACGGTCCGCCTGACGATCGGTGGCGGTGGCCGCCGAGTCACCCTGCGTGACGCGGAGCAGGATGTGGCGCACGGCGATGGTGTCGGCCTTGCGCTCCGTCACCTGGATGAGGTGCCAGCCGAAGTCCGTGCGCACCGGCTCGGAGATCTGGTTCGGACGCAGCGCGAAGGCCGCATCCTCGAAGGCCGCGACGAAGCGGCCACGCGGGCCGCGACCGAGGTCGCCGCCGTTGGTGCCCGACACCGTGTCGGCCGACTCGCGGCGCGCCACGTCCTCGAAGCTGCTCGTGCCGCTCTGGATCTCCTGCTTGAGGGCGCGGAGCTTGGCGACCGTCGCCGCGGTGTCCGCCGCGGTCGGGGTACGGCTCAGGCTCACGACCGAGACGACGGCGCGGCCCGGACGCTCCCACCGATCGCTGTACTGCTGGTAGTAGCGGCGCGCATCGGCGCTGCTCACCGTCGCGGCCTCGACCTGCGCCGGCGTCGGGCGGAAGGTCACGAAGCTCACTTCGACGGAGTCGCGCTCGTCCTTGTAGGCCTCGAACAGCGCATCGTCGCTCACCCAGGTCTCAGCGGCCACCTGCGTGAACAGCTTCGTGCGCGGCAGCTCCGAGCGATAGTAATCCTCGAGCTGACGCAGCAGGCCCTGCTGGCGCGCCACCGGCGAGCTCAGGAAGCGCTGATACTTGTCGGGATCGAAGCGCCCGTCCGTCTGGAGCTCGGGGGCGTTCATGAACTGCGGCGGCGGCGAGAGCCGCGCGGCCTGCACGATCTCCTCGTCCGTGACGCGGATGCCGCGGCGGTCGTACTCCTGTTGGAGCAGGATCTCCTGGACGAGCTGGTCGAAGGCGGCCTGTTCGGCCTGCAGCCGCTCGTCGGCCGTCACCGGGCGACCGCTCTGCTGCTCCTGCTGCTGGACCAGCTGGCGCGTCAGGTTCTCCCAGGTGAGGTAGGGAATCTCCTTGCCGTTCACCTCGCCCACCACGGTGTTCGGGGTGACACCCGTCATCCCGATGAGACCGGACATGTCGGCGAGCAAGAAGCCGCCCACGAAGGCGACGAACAGGAAGATCCAGATGAACTTGGCAGCGCCCCGCATCTGTTGCAGCACGGCGGAGAATCCTTACGCAAACGGGATGGATGGAAACCGGCGAGGCTAGGGCGGCGCGGGACCCGCAGGTCCGGCGCGCTGTGCCATCGCAGGGGGGAATGACAGAACCTCGAAAGCTACCCGCCGAACAGACGTAAAATCAAGCGACAGGCCGACTTCTGATTGACCGCGTTACGCGTTAGATGGTATGTTCACGGACAGGCTCGGGCCTGTCTATTTTTCACGCACTTCACCCCCTCGGATGGCCGACAACTCCCGCGTCGAGGACCTGCGCAAGCGCTACCACGAGAACCCTCGCCGGTTCTTCGCGCCGCTGGCCAACGAGTACCGCAAGTCCGGTATGCTCGACCGCGCCCTCCTGCTGTGCGAGAAGCACGTCAAGGAACAGCCGGAGAACATGAACGGTCTCGTGGTCTACGGGCAGACGCTGTTCGAGCTGCAGCAGACCGAGGCGGCCCGCGAGCCCTTCGAGCAGGCCCTCAAGCTCGATCCCGAGAACCTCATCGCGCTGCGCCACCTCGGCGACATCGCGCGTCTGCTCGGCGACCTGGCGACGGCCAAGAGCTGGTACGAGCGTGTGCTCGAGCTCGACCGCCGCAACGACGAGGTGCTGGACTTGATGGCGCAGCTCGGTGGCGATGCCGCTCCGAGCCCGGCGCCCGCCCGTCCCTCCACCGCGGCGTCGGGTCTTGTAAGTGTCGCGTCCACGGTCAGCGTGAGCGGCGGGATGGACGTGGGGATGATCGACCTCGGCGAGCCCGCGGCGCCCACGCCGCCCAAGCCGCCCGTCGGGAAGGGCGGGACGGTCGTAATCAATGCGCAGGCATTGGCGGAACGGGATCGCAAGGAAGCGGACGTCGCGTCAGCCGTGACGCAACCCGTCGAGGCAGTGCCGGCGCCCGTGGCCGCGGCGGAGCCTGCCGCGGAGGTCGCCGCACCGCGGCCGAGCAAGCGCGCCTCGCTGCTCGACATCGATTTCGACTTCTCCGAGACCGTCGAGCCGGCGGAAACGAAGGCCGTCCCGCAGGCGCCGGTGCTCGGCGCCGAAGCGGCGGAGTACGGTTTCGTCGATACCGACAGCACCTTGATCATCGAGCCACCCGTCGCGGCGACTGCGATGACGCCCGCCGCTCCGGCGAGCGATGCGTTGGGGCTCGAACCCACCGCCGTCGATGCGTTGATCGTGGAGACCACCGGCGACGTGGAACCGCTCGGGCTTGAACCGACGATTGCCGAGCCGGCGTCTGCGCCCGCACCGGCCTTGCGGGCGTCGGACTTCGAACTCGCGGACTACAGCGGCGAAGTCGCCCCGATGGCTGGCCTCGAGGCCACGGAGTTCACCACGGAGCAGGTCGCGCCGATGGCGGAGCTCGAAGTGGACTCCGTCTCGATGACCGCACCGTCGGTGTCCCCGCTGACGGGGCTGGATCGCCCGGACCTTACGTTGGACGATGTGGCGCCGGTGGCGGGGCTCGAGACGGCGATGGCAGTTCCCGCAGACGACGAGGTGCTCTCGGCCGCAGCGCCGTCGGATGCGTCGGGTCTTGAAGGGCTCGCGGACTTGCCGCTGCTCGAGGATCCGAGCGCCACGCCGCCGATCGAGGAGACGCCGAGCGCCCGTCCGAAGCCGCGCATGACGAAGGCCGATCTCGCGTCGCTGCCGTTGCTCGCGGACTTCGGGCTCGAGGACGATCCGGCTGCCGACGCCAGCAGTGCGGCGAGCGCTGCGTCGTCGGCGCCGACGCCCATCGTGCCCATGCCTGCGGTCGAGCCCGTGGCTGCGTCGCGCGCGCCCGAGCCCGCATCGGCGTCGGCGCGCGCCTCCAAGGCCACGCCGACCTTCGTCACCGAGACGATGGCCGCGCTCTACGTGCAGCAGGGGCTGCTGCCCGAAGCGATCGGCGTGTATCGACAGTTAGTCGAGGCCTCGCCGAGCGACGCGGGCCTTCGCGGCAAGCTCGCGGAGCTGGAACGCATGCATGCGCAGGCGTCGCTGCCGGCGGCTGCGGCGCCGAGCGATGAGATGCCCGACTTCGACACGCCGCTTCACGACGAAGAGCCGATGCCGGCGCCGGCCAATGCGGCGATGGCTGATGTGTCCTTTGGCGATATCGGCCTGAAGGGGCAGGGTGCGGCGACGCCGATCGTCACGCCGGTCGTGCCCGCGGGGCCGACGGCACGCGAGTTCTTCGGCGGCTTCGCGCGTCGCGCCGCGGTCGTCGCGGCGGCGGTGGCGGCACCCGTCGCGGTGGCGACAGCTGCGCCGCTGCCTGCGGCCGAGGACAGCGAACCGCCGACGGAGATCTCCGCGTCCGCAGCCGCCTTGGCGTCCGGCTGGCCGCTCGATGCGCTGTTCGGGGCAGCCAGCGATGTGCGCGATCTCCATGCCGCCGAGACGCTCGCTGGCATCGGCACCTTCACGGGCCCGGACGGAAGCACGGGGCTCGGTGAACTCCTCAGCGTCACGGCCGCCCCCAAGCGCGCGGTGCCGCGTGCGTCGGAGACGCTCAAGTTCGACCAGTTCTTCCAGAAGCCGGGCACCGCGGCCCCAGCCGCTGCGCCCGGCGATGATGACCTCGACCAGTTCCAGGATTGGCTGAAGGGGCTCAAGAAGTGAGAGTCGCTGTCTTCAACGGACCGAACCTGAATCTCCTCGGCGTGCGCGAGCCGGAGATCTACGGCACGACCACGCTCGCTGAGATTGAAGCACGACTTGAAGAAGTCGGGGCCGAACTCGGGGTCACGCTGCTCTTCTCGCAGTTCAACGACGAGGGGCGCATGCTGGACGCCATCCACAACTGCCGCGGCGTGGTGGACGCCTGCCTGGTGAATGCCGGCGCGTGGACGCATACCTCGCTGGCATTGCGCGACGCCTTCGCGGGTGTGCAGTTGCCGTATGTGGAAGTGCACTTGAGCAACATCTACGCCCGCGAGCCGGAGCGGCGCCACAGCTGGCTCGCGCCCGGTGCGATCGCCATCGTCGCGGGCTTCGGTGCCGCCGGCTACGAGTTGGCCCTGCGCGGCCTCGTCACCGCCATGCGCGCGCGCAAGACCGAGCTGTAGCTCGGCGACCCAGTATCTTTCGTAGGTGCAAGACAGCCTGTTCGCCACGCCTGACCACGCGCCACTCGCGTCGCGGCTCCGTCCGCGATCGCTCGACGAAGTCGCGGGGCAGCAGCATCTGCTCGGACCGGGCATGCCGCTGCGCGTGGCCATCGAACGTGGCGAGACCGGTTCGATCCTCCTCTGGGGTCCGCCGGGCACCGGCAAGACCACCATCGCGCGCCTCGTCGCGCGACACGTGAAGGCCGAGTTCGTCCCGTTCAGCGCCGTCACCGAAGGCGTGCCGCGACTCCGCGAGATCGTCGCGGAAGCGGAGAAGCGCCGCGTCATCGGCGCGCGCACGGTGCTGTTCGTCGATGAGATCCACCGCTTCAATCGCGGCCAGCAGGATGCGCTGCTCCCGCACGTCGAGAGCGGCCTGCTCACCTTGATCGGTGCGACGACGGAGAATCCGAGCTTCGAACTGAACGGCGCCTTGTTGTCGCGCCTGCGCGTGTTCGTGCTGCAGGCGCTCGACACCGACGCACTCGGCGCCTTGGTGGACCGCGCCCTCGCCGATCGCGATCGTGGATTGGGTGCGCATGCGCTGACGATCACGCCAGAGGCCCGCACGCTGTTGGTGACCGAGTCCGACGGCGACGCACGGCGGGCCCTGACCGTGCTCGAAGCCTGTGTGGTCCTCGCGGCCGCAGCCGAGACGAAGGAACTGACCCCGGCGCTCGTCGCCCAGGCCCTGCAGACGCGCCTGCCCAGCTACGACAAGTCCGGGGAGCAGCACTTCAACCTGATCAGCGCCTACCACAAGAGCCTGCGCGGCAGCGATCCGCAGGGAGCGCTGTATTGGCTGGCGCGCATGGTCGAGGGCGGGGAAGATCCGCTGTACATCGCGCGGCGCACGGTGCGATTCGCCGCCGAGGATATCGGCCTGGCCGATCCGCGTGCGCTGCAGATCGCCATCGCGGCGCGCGACGCCTACCATTTTCTCGGATCACCTGAGGGCGAACTCGCCCTCGCCGAAGCGGCCGTGTACTGCGCCACCGCGCCGAAGAGCAACCGCATCTATGTGGCGTGGAAGGCCGCCCTCGACGCCGCGCGCGAGACACCGGCCGCCGGCGTGCCGCTGCACATCCGCAATGCGCCGACGGCACTGATGCAGGACCTCGGCTATGGGGCGGGGTATCAGTATGCGCATGATGCGGCGGAAGGGTATGTCTATCAGGAGTACCTTCCGGATGCGTTACGGGGACGGGTGTTCTACTCGCCTTCTGATTTCGGTTTCGAAAAGGATGTCGCTCGGCGGATGGCTTGGTGGGCGGAACTCGCTGGGAGACGTGGGACGGGGACAGGGGCGGAGGGTGGGATACGCGAATGAGGGAGAGGGTGGGCAGATGCATGACGACCGTCTCCCAACCCTCTCCCCGTCTCCCCCCCATCTCCCCCATTCCCCTCTCCCCATCTCCGCCCCTGTCCCCGTACACCCTCTCTCACTGGCTTAGCATGCGAAAACTCTTCGCCCTCACCGCAGTTCTGGCCCTCACCAGCTGCGCCTCCCTCGCCCGGGCCGCCTTCCAAAGCCCTGTCGTCACCGTCAGAGACGTAAAGGTCAGAAGCCTCGGCCTCCAAGGCGCCACGCTCGACGTCCACCTCGACATCCAGAACCCCAACGAGTACCGCATCGACGCCGAGAAGGTCAGCTACACCTTCTTCGTCGACAGCACGCGCATCGTCAGCGGGGAAGTCACGCAGCGCCTCACGTTGGAGGAGAAGGACGTCATAGCACTCACGCTCCCCGTGACATTTGACTACACGGCCGTGCAGACCGCCATGCGCTACTACCTCGCACGGGGCGCCCTCGACTATCGTGTGGAAGGGATGTTCACGCTCGTCACACCAGTTGGACGCCTCACGCGGCCGTATTCGGGGCGCGGGCGCGTCGAAGGAATGCCGTGAGCCGATCGCTCATCGACCTCGCTCCACCGCAGGAACGCGCCATCCTCGTCGGCGCGCCGGTCAAGCGCAGCAACGCGCGCCATCATGTGCAGGAGCACCTCGACGAACTCGCGCGCCTCGCGGATACCGCCGGCGCCGTGGTCGTCGGCACGCTCACGCAGCAGTTGGATCGCCCGGACCCCTCGACGTACATCGGGCGCGGCAAGGTCGAAGAGCTCAAGCAGCTGATCACAGAAAAGGAAGCGACGCTGATCATCTTCGACGATGAGCTCTCGCCCGCCCAAGGCAAGAACCTCGAGGGCGAACTCGGCAAGCGCACGATCGACCGCGCCGAACTCATCCTCGACATCTTCGCCGTGCGCGCGCGCTCGGCGGAGGCGCGCATGCAGGTCGAACTCGCGCAGCTGGAGTACTCGCTGCCGCGGCTCGTGCGCATGTGGACGCACCTCGAGAAGTTCCGCGGCGGCATCGGCGTGCGCGGTCCCGGCGAAACGCAGCTCGAGACCGACCGACGCCTCGTCGGGCATCGCATCCGTTTGCTCAAGGAGCGACTCGCGGACGTCGCGAAGTCACGGGAAGTGCAGCGCGGGGGGCGCAGCGGCACCTACAAGGCCGCGCTCGTCGGCTACACCAACGCCGGCAAGAGCTCCATCCTGCGGGCGATCGCGCGCTCCAGCGAAGTCTTCGTCGAAGACCGCCTCTTCGCCACGCTCGATCCGCTCACGCGCGAAGTGGACCTCGGCGATCACCAGTCGGTGCTGCTCACCGACACCGTCGGCTTCATCCGCAAGCTGCCGCACCATCTCGTCGCGAGCTTCCGCGCCACGCTCGAGGAAGTGC
>PNKF01000100.1 GCA_013822285.1 Gemmatimonas sp. | reverse complement strand
GAGATCAAGATGATCGGTGACGACAAGGGCTACCGCTTCGAGCCGGCCAACGTCACGATCAAGCAGGGCGATGCCGTCAAGTTCGTTGCGGTCTCTGGCTTCCCGCACAACGTCGCGTTCGTCGGCACCGGCCTGACCGACGCCGTCAAGGCGCAGATCAACGCCAACCTCGGCTCGGCGCGCCTCGCCGACCTCTCGTCGCAGATGTACCTCGCGGCGAACGAGGGCTTCACGATCTCCTTCGCGAACATCCCGGCTGGCAAGTACGAGTTCAATTGCACGCCGCACCTCGCGATGAACATGAAGGGCGTCATCACGGTGCAGTAAGCTGATTCGCCGCTCCTGAGAGCGGCGGAATCACGGGCGGTGGCGAGCATGGCTCGCCACCGCCCGTTTGCATTGCGGCGGACGAATCGCTACTAGTCCCGAATGCCTCCCGCGTCCACGCGCGCGCGACCGCCGCGCGCTCCGCTCACTGGAATGCTGTGGTTCGGCGCGCGCCTCTCGCTCGCGCTGCGCCGCATTCGCCGCTTTCTGCGGTGGTGGATCGGCGTCGGCGGTACCCTCGCCGCCGTCGCGCTGCTGGTGCCGGTGGCCACGCGCCTGCCGACAACCACCCTCACCGATGCGCTGGCCCGTGCGGTGGATGACAGCGTCCGAAGCGCCGTGCAGCTCGTGCGCGCCACGGAGCGCGCGGCCGTCGCGGAATCGCTCTCGGTCGCGGCACTCACCGCACAAGCGCAGGCCTTGAGCCGGTCGCCATCCCAAGCGAGACGCTCACCGGCCGCGTCGTCGCTGGCCACTGCGATTGCCCGTGCCAAGGACGGGCGTCGCACGGACGCGGTGCTCGCGCTCGCCGCGCATCCGGCGATCGTCGCGGGACCCCGAATGCGCGCCACCGCGGACTCACTGCGAGTGAGCCGCAATGCGAATGACGCGTACCGGCTCTCCGGGACCATCATCGCGATGGCCGAGTTCCGCCTGCGTGCGCTCGGCGAATCGCCAGCGCCGGCCGCGCCTGTGCCTCCCGTCGTGACTGCCTCGGTGGACACCGCAGCGACCAACGCCATCCTGCGCGCCGAACGCGACACGCTTGAAACGGCCCGACGCCGCCACGACGCGGCGCGCGCCGCCGTCGTGACTGCACAGCAGGCGCTGGAGGCCGAACGTTCGGCGGTGCCACTGGTGTCGCCCGGACTGGCCATGTTGACGCTCGTGTTGATCGGCGTGCTGGTGCGCGTGGCCGTCGCATTGCTGCGAGAGCTTCGCGAACCCACCATCGCGCATCCGCTCGAAGCAGAGCGCGCCGTGGGCGCCCCTGCCCTCTCGTGGGTGCGGGACGCGTTGCCCGATGGCCCACTCCGCTTCCGTCCCACGGGTGTCGATCCGTTTCGGGTGTTGTACCTGCACCTCACGTCGACCGGCACACGTGCGCGTGCTGTCATCGTCACCGGCGATGACAGCGCCATCGTCGCGGCGGTCGCGGCGCGTCTCGCCATCGCCGCGGCCGCAGACCATCGGACGACACTCGTCGCCGAATGGGATACGGAGCAGGTGGCGTTGGCGCGCATCTTCCGCGACCAACCAGAGCCGGGCGTGAGCGACGCGATCGCCGGGACGTTCACCTGGCGCGAGGTCGCGCGGAATGTGGGCTCGAGCGATGGCCTGTCGATCGCCATGCTTCCCGCGGGCAGCACGCAGGCACCGGTGACGGCCGAGCGGCGCGCTGCAGCATTGGATGACTTCCAGCGCTTTCGCAGCGGCTTCGAGTTCTCGATCATCGCCGTGTCACTGTCGGACCTCGCGCACGGACGCGCCTTGGCCCCCGATGCCCCCGTCGTGCTCGCGGCCAGTCTCGGGGTGACGTCGCTCGCCGCACTCGAACGCTCGGCGGATATCGCGGAGTCGTCGGCGTCTCCGTTGCACAGCCTGGTGCTGTGGGACGCCCCGCGGCCCGCGTTGCCGTCGCGCGCGGAGTTGGCCGCGTGGCTATCGAAGCGCAAAGGACGAACGCCTGGCGGCTCATTCAAGGCCGTTCAAGAGGCCATTAAAAAGCCACTAGACAGCCAGTAACAACACTTGAGCTACGAAACAGGCTCGTTTCTGCTGGAGCTAGAACGGGATCACCTCACGCGACTTGCCGTCTGGGCGCTGGGGTCGATGTTCGGCGGCTTGCTGTGCACGATGTGGGCGCGCCGCGCGGAGCAGCCGGCGTTCTGGCGTCACGCGGGCATCCAAACAGCCGCGTGGGGTGCCGTTGACCTGCTCATCGTTGCGCTTGCGTGGCGCGGCCTCTCGACGCGAGACCTCGCCGGAGCCATCGCACTCGATCGCGTGCTCTGGCTCAATATCGGACTCGATGTCGGCTACGCGATGGTCGGCCTCACGCTCCTCGTGTTCGGCCTGCGCGCGCCGCGCCGGCCAGGGTTGATCGGCGCGGGTGCGGCCATTGTCGTGCAAGGGCTCGCGCTCGCGGTCCTCGACGCAATTCTCAGCGCCGCCATCGTGCGTCCGGCCTGACCGCCGACTAAGTTCCCGTCGGACGATGACTGGGTACTCGGATCGCATCAATCACGCCTTCGCCTTCGCGGCCAAGCACCACGATCGCGAAGTGCGCAAAGGCACGCGCCTGCCCTACCTCACGCAGCCGGCGAACGTTGCGCTGATCCTCACGCGCTACGGGCGTGACGAGGACACGGTCGTCGCGGGCATTCTCCACGACGTCGTGGAAGACTGCCAGCGCGAAGGCTGGACGCGCGAGATGCTGACGGAGCGCATCGCGGCGAAGTTCGGCGACGCGTCGCTCGACGCGGCCCTCGCCGTCACGCGGCGCAAGCTCGACGACGACGGCATCGAGCTGGCGCGCGACGACGTGCGCGCCGATTGCCTCGCGAGGCTCGCGACGGCCACGGAGTCGGCGCGCTGGGTCTTCGCGGCGGACAAGGTGCACCATGCGGGTTCGCTGCTCGCCGACCTGCGGCGCACCTTCGATCCTGACGCGGCATGGAGCAGACTGCCGGGTGGTCGCGCCCACGTGTTGCAGTGGTATGGCGACGCGCTCGCACGGTTGCGCGCGGTGGGCTTCAGCGCCCCGATCGTCGACGAGCTCGCAGCGCTCGTCGACGCCCTCAACGAACGCTAGCGCCCTGCTCCGCTCGTCGCCGGATACGTCCGCGCGACATACTCGTTCAGGATCTCCAGGAACTCAGGGACGATGTGGTCGCCCTTGAGCGTGACGCGCAGCTTGCCGTCGACGTAGACCGGGGCTTTCGGCTCTTCGAACGTCCCGGGCAGCGAGATGCCGATGTTGGCGTGCTTCGACTCACCCGGGCCGTTCACCACGCAGCCCATCACGGCGACCTTCATTTCCTCGACGCCCGGGTGCGACTCACGCCACACCGGCATCTGGTCGCGCAGATAGTTCTGGATATCCTCGGCCATCTTCTGGAAGAAGGTCGAGGTCGTCCGTCCGCAGCCCGGACACGACGTCACCTGCGGCGTGAACGAGCGCAGCTCCAGCGACTGCAGGATCTGCTGCGCGACCAAGACCTCTTCCGTCCGGTCGCCACCGGGCCGCGGCGTGAGCGAGACGCGAATCGTGTCGCCGATGCCTTCCGCCAGGATCAGCGACAGCGCGGCGGTCGTGGCGACCACGCCCTTCGTGCCGAGTCCGGCTTCGGTGAGGCCGAGGTGCAGCGGATAGTCGCAGCGCACCGCGAGCCGACGATACACGGTGAGGAGATCCTGCACCTGCGAGATCTTCGCAGAGATGAGGATCTGGTCGTGGCGCAGGCCCGTTTCTTCCGCGAGCGCAGCCGAGCGCAGCGCGGATTCGAGCATCGCCTCGAAGTAGACTTCCTTCGCCTCGAGCGGATCGGCCAGCTTCGCGTTCTCGTCCATCATGGACGTCAGCAGGTCCTGATCCAGCGAGCCCCAATTCACGCCGATGCGCACGGGCTTGTCGTTGTCGACGGCGACCTGGACGATCGTGCGGAAGTTGTCGTCGCGGTGCTTCGTGCCGACGTTGCCCGGATTGATGCGGTACTTCGCCAGCAACTCGGCGGTCTTCGGGAACTTCCGCAGCAGCAGATGCCCGTTGTAGTGGAAGTCGCCGACGATGGGCACGTCGATGCCTTTATCGGCCAGGCGCTGCATGAGTTCGGGAATCGCCGCTGCCGCTTCGTCGTTGTTGACCGTCACCCGCACGATCTGGGAACCCGCGCGCCAGAGTGCGGCCACTTGGGTGGCGGTGCTCGCCGCGTCGGCCGTGTCCGTGTTGGTCATGGACTGGACGACGATCGGATGGTCGGATCCGACCTTCACGGATCCGACGGTGGCGGTGACGGTCTTGCGGCGGGGCTTGAATGGCGACGGCACGGCGAACCTGCGGGAAGGGGTGGGGAAGGGCCGCGGGGCGCTTCCGATGCATACAATGCTAGCAACGCGCGGAGCCGGCCCCAACGGTCCCGAGGGGGCCGTCGGCGGGATCTCGAGGCGCAGCCGGACGACCCGGGCCTCCCGAGGTCACGCAATATCCCGCTGGGATCGGGAACCCCTTGCTATTGCGGGGCGTTCCCGTCCGCCCTACCTTTCCAGTGTCCCTTGGACTGACTAGGGGATGGTCCAACGCGAGGGATCATAGAGTCTCGCGAGTCCGATTGTGCAGGTGCGGCGCGTTCCGCTCCCAGCATCAATCAACATCATCAGGAGTAGGGAATGCGTACGACCGGCAAGGTGAAGTGGTTCAACGATGCGAAGGGTTTCGGTTTCATCACGCCCGACAACGGCACCAAGGACTGCTTCGTGCACTACAGCGCGATCCAGGGCACTGGCTTCAAGTCGCTCGCCGAAGGCGACGCCGTTGAGTTCGACATCGTGCAGGGGGCCAAGGGCCCGGCTGCCGAGAATGTGAACAAGGTTTCGTAACCACGAGCCGGCACAATCGGGCGGGGCCCGGAGCGAAAGCTCCGGGCCCCGTTTGACTTTCTACGCGGACGGTCCTTAGTCCGGTCAAACATCGCCGAGGGAGACCGGCCCACCGGACTTGGCGGGACGCCCTCGCGGTCGTCGCACGACAATCTCGACCGCTGACGCCAGGCGCTGCTGCACGTGCTCTCGCAGGGCCCGCAAATCCGCCCCGATGTGCACAAAAGCTCCGGCATGCAGGCTGCCGATGAAATCTGCGTCTGGCGCGAGGTCGCCATTCGACCCCCCACCCGCGCTCTCCTGGCGCCCCAGCAGACGCCGCGCGACCAGAAACGCATCGCGCGAGGGAATCCCCAGGGCGTGATGCAGATCTCGGGTCAACATGAGATCCTCGAGTAGCGCCACGGGAATGCGGCGTTCGACGCCCTGTCGTCCAGGTGGAAGCGCCGAGCCTCCGAGTCTGAGCAACAGATTATCGAATGTCTTCTGATCGAGCTCGAGAATGGCGGCTGCGGTGGCTGCTGTAACCGCTCTCAAAAGAACCTCTGATATCAGTATTTCTAAAAGTTACCGGATTCGCCAAGAAAGCGCCAGTAAATAAAACTGAAATCAGAGTATTACGCCAGCATGCCTCTTCTATAGAAGAGAAGACCTCGCGTCTGCCAGCTGGCGCTTCACCGAGTTCGGGCCTGTACCTCCGGCGATGTCTCGATGGCTCAACGAACGCTCTGGTGCGAGCTCGGCGAGCACATCGGCCTCGAAGGCCACATGGGCCGCCGCGAACGACGAAAACGGCAGGGCGCTTAAGTCCACACCGCTCTCCTCGGCCTCGCGCACCAAGCGACCAACGGCGCCATGAGCGTCGCGGAAGCTGACGGATCGACGCACGAGATAGTCGGCGAGATCCGTGGCCATCATCGCACCGCTCACGGCCTCGCGCATCCGCGCAACTTCAAAGCGAAGTGTCGCGATGGAGCCCGCAACCGCCGGGAGCAGCAGGGTCATGCCATCCACCGCGTCGAACAGCGCGCGCTTGTCTTCCTGCAGATCCTTGTTGTATCCGCTCGGCAGACCCTTCAGGGTGCTCACGAGCGCGACCAGATCGCCCAACATGCGCGCACCAGACCCGCGCGCGAGCTCCAACGCATCCGGGTTCCGCTTCTGCGGCATCATCGATGACCCGGTGGAGTAGGCATCCCCATAGCGCACGAATCCAAACTCGCTGGACCCGAAGAGGATCAGGTCCTCGGCGATGCGCGAGCAGTGCGTGCCCAGCATCGTGAGCGCAAACAACGACTCGGCGATGAAATCACGGTCGCCGACCGCGTCGATGGAGTTGCGGGAGGTCGCCGCGAAGCCAAGCTCCGTACGCAGCTGCTCCCGGGGAATGGGGAAGGCCGAACCCGCGATGGCGCCAGAGCCCAGGGGGAGAACCGCCGCCGCCGCCCGCGCCGCCGCCAGCCGCTGCCGATCGCGGGCGAGGGGCCAGAAGTGCGACAGCAGCCAGTGCGCCACGGACACCGGCTGGGCACGCTGCAGGTGCGTGTAGGCGGGCATGATGGCGTCCTGGTGCGCTTCGGCCTGCAAGAGAATCGCCTCTTGCACCTGCCGCACGAGGGCATCCACACGGTCGAGCGCATCCATCGTCCACATGCGCGTGTCGGTCGCGACCTGATCGTTGCGGCTGCGTCCCGTGTGCAGGCGACCTGCAGGGCCGCCGACCTCCAGGTGCAGCAGACGGTCGACGAAGGTGTGCACGTCCTCGTCCGAGGCGATGGGCTGCTCCCCCGCGGCGATACGCGCCGCGACGCGGTCGAGTCCCGTCCGGACCAGCTCCGCCTCTTCCGGCGTGTAGACGCCGGCGGTCGCGAGGGCGGCGGCCCAAGCCTGTGAAAGCTTCACGTCAAACGGCCACAGGCGAATGTCGGTCCCGATGGACCGGTTGACGGCCTCGAGTTCGGGAGCGGGACCACCGGCGAAACGGCCGCCCCAAAGTTTATGCGAGCCGTCTTGACCGCTCACCGCATGACTCCTGCGTCGAATCCGACGCTTTGGGTTCTAAAGGACAGCCGAAAAATATGCGCATAACTATGCGATTGGAAGGCTCTCGCCTTCCCATTCGCCGCTCAGCAGGACGGAGAACTCGCTGCTAGCGGGCGCGCTTCGCGAGCGAGCCGATGCGTCGTGCGAGACGCTCGCGTGCCTGCTCGCTGCGGCAGATCATCAAGATCGTATCGTCGCCGGCAATCGTCCCGAGCACGTCGGGCGAGGCTTCGGCGTCGATGGCCGACGCCACCGGCTGCGCTCCCCCGATGACGGTCTTCAGCACGAGCAGCGGCCCCACGCCATCCAGCGACAAGAACAGCTGCGGCAGGATCGCCGCCAACGGTGCCCGGCTGGCGTCATCGACAACCGCCGAGTCGCCGCTGACGTAGCGCAGGCCTTCGGGTGACGGCACGCGGGCGACGCGCAAGTCGCGCAGGTCGCGCGAGAGCGTCGACTGCGTGACTTCCCAGCCCTGGCGATGCAGTAGCTGACGAAGCTCCTCTTGGCTGCCGATCTCGCGCGTGGCGATGAGCTCGAGAATGGCGTGCTGGCGTTCGCGCTTGTTGGCGGTCACGGGGCGGGGACGGAGACGGCGGGAGTGTACATCGGGAGGCGCAGCAGAGGAAGCCGATGCATTGACAACGCGTGTTGGCATTATTATGCATTATTCGTGCATAAGATTCCAGTCGGCGTGCTCGGCGCCTCCGGTTACGCGGGGCGCGAGCTTTCGGCGTTCATCGCCCAGCATCCACAACTCTCGCTCGCGTTCGC
>PNKF01000099.1 GCA_013822285.1 Gemmatimonas sp. | reverse complement strand
GCCGCGCAGACCTTCACGTTCGGCAGCTCCAGCGAGACGCTGGAGGCCGGCATCTATGCGCGCGTCAAGATCACCGGCGACCTGTTCCTCGGCACGCAGAGCACCGGCTTCATCCTCAACGGCACCTTCTTCCTCGAGGTCGGTTCGAACGGTCTGATCCTCTCCGTCACCTCGACGCTGAAGATCAAGATCGCCGGCACCGAGCTCCTCAGCTTCACCGCCAACGGTGGGTTGCTCATCGGCCCGAGCGGCATCGCCGCATCGTTCACGATCGCGCTCGGCTTGTCGCTCAACATCCCGGGCGTCACGTTCTCCGCGACGTTCACGCTGAAGGTCAACACCACCAGCAACACCATCACCCAGATCGGCACCGCCACCGTCAACCTCGCCCCCGGCCCCTATCTCGAAATCTCCGGCAGCGGCACGCTCGATCTCGCCGGCTTCGTCACCCTCGACGGCACCTTCAAGTTCGCCATCAGCGGCAGCGGGCTCGAACTCAGCATCACCGCGAGCGCGGACCTCTCGCCCTTCGCCGCCCTGGCGGCGACCGGTTACCTGAACATCAGCGCCGACGGACTCTACGGCGGACTCTCGCTCACGGGCAGCGCGCTGAACATCGCGGGCGTGATCGGGCTGTCCGGCTCGTTCCGCCTCGGCATCAACACCACCTCCACGGCGCGCACGATCCAGATCTACGACGTCGACCCGACCAGCGGTTCCATCGGCGGGCTCAAGAGCTTCACGATCGCGCGCGAGACCGTCATCATCAGCTTCGGCGGCGTCATCACCATCGGCTTCTTCACGCTGCGCGGCGGCGCGACGCTCACGTTCGGCTCCGGCGGCTTCAGCATCGAGTTCAACGCCACGCTCGACCTCGGCCTCCTCGGCAACCTTTCCGTCGTGGGCGGCGCGATCATCGGCACCGAAGGAGGCGAGGTCTATTTCGCGCTCTTCCTCCGCGTGCAGACCGTGCTCTCGATGGGCCTGATCACGATCAACGCCACCTTCGAAATCCAGTTCAACACGCACTCGTCCTTCACCGCCACCATCGCCGGCCAGACTGTCGCCCCCGAAACCCTCCGCGTCTACGTCTCCGGCAAGCTGAAGATCTGGGTCTTCGAAGCCAACTTCACCGGCTACCTGCTCGCCAACTCCAGTTACATCGAGATCGGCGTATCCGTGCGGATCAGCTTCTTCGGCATCTTCAACATCGATGTCAGCGGCTGGATTCGCTCGAACGGCGACTTCGAAATCCGCGGCAGCGCCAGCTTCACGCTGTGGTTCGGGCCGGTCTACTTCTCCGCCGGCATCAGCCTCCGCCTGTCCGTCATCAGCGGGAACATCCTCTTCAGCGCGAGCCTGTATGCCACCATCGGCCTCTACCTCGACTTCTTCTTCTTCGAGATCGATATCAGCTTCTCCATCACCATCGGCATCAGCTTCGACCTCGGCAAGGGCAGCGTCACCTTCTCGTTCAGCATCTGGGAATTCGACTTCGACATCACCTGGTCCTTCGGCTCGCCGCCGATCCTCGCCACCAAGGTCGGCTCCGTCCTCCGCCTCAACCTCGGCGTCGATGCGCGCCACCGCGGCTCCGGCTGGGACGCGGACAACTCCGAGAGCTTTACCGTCGCGCACGTCAGCGGCTCGGCCGGCAACGAGACCGTCAGCGTCTCCGCCCTCGGCTACACGCAGACCTACAGCGGCATCTCCAAGGTGCTCGTCAATGACGCTGGCAACGGCAACGACGTCGTCGTGCTCGCCGGCGTCAAGTCGCCCGTCGAGATGAACGGCGGCGTCGGCAACGACAAACTCTACATGACCGGCAGCGGTGCCGCGACCATCCGCGGCGGCTCCGGCAACGACAACCTGCAGGGCGGCACCAACTCCGACAATCTCTACGGCGGCGACGGCGACGACACGCTCTACGGCGTGGACGGCAGCGACAATCTCTACGGCGAGAACGGCAACGACACCCTCGTCGGCGGCAACGGCAACGATCGCCTCGAGGGCGGCGCCGGCAACGACAGCGTCCAGGGCAACGCCGGCAACGACACCTACGTCTATTCCGGCGACTTCGGCGCCGACCAGGTCGACGACTCCCTCAACAACGCCGGCTCCGACACGGGCGACATCATCGACCTCAGCGCGATCACCGGCGGCATCACCTTCGCCCTCGGCTCCACCTACGTCGCCTCCGTCGGCGGCACCAGCAACAGCGTCACCGACACGAACCGCACCGCCGAAATCTGGCTCGGTGGCACCGCGCGCGACACCTACAACGTCACCGCGACCAACACCAACGACGTGACGCTGAAGGGCAACTCCGGCGACGACACCTACAACGTCACCCTCGGCAGCCTCGGCGGCGACGTCATCGTCGACGACGCGGCCAGCAGCACCAACGTCGACCAGCTTAACGTCACCTCCACGGGCACGGGCACCATCCGCGTCTCCGACATCACGGGCGATTCGCTCATCTCGCAAGGCGACGACGAGATCCGCTACGACCCGGGCTACAACAACGTCGAGTCGATCGCCATCACGGCCGCGTCCGCCACCGTGTCCTTCGCCGGCACCGGCAGCCCGACCGAGGTCCTCGACCTCCGCAAGGATCTCATCGTCAGCGCCAGCTCGATCGTCTGGTCCGGCCGCCTCCACGCCGAGAACGTCAATTTCCTCAGCTCCAGCGCCCTCGCGATCGATTACGACGTCGTCGCCCGCAACAACGGCAACATCACGCTGCGCAACACCGCGGGCGACATCACGCTCAACGCCGGCCTCTACGGCGCCGCGGACAACAACGACTCGCTCCTCGGCGCGGGCACCGGCACGATCACCCTCACCTCCGACGCCGGCGCCATCAAGACCACCGGCCTCGGCTTCCGCACCGGCACCGACAACGGCTTCCATGAGTGGCTCGATTGGGCGCTGCGCTTCGCGAAATACACCACCGCCTCGGTCAACCTGAACACCGGCCGCATCGAACAGGCCGGCGCCTTCTCGTGGGAAGAGGCCCTCTACACCGCCAACGGCACCGAACTCCGCGCCGCCAACGGCGCCGTGATCATGGCCCAGCAGGGCGCCCTCATCATGAACGCCGCGCTCGGCGTCGGCGAGGCCGTCGACGGCGACTTCATCAGCCCGAAGTCGATCTACACGAACATTTCCAAGCTCGCCGTCACCACCCCCACCGACAAGTCCAGCTACGTCATCACCATGAGCGACGTCACGAACGTCGCGACGTCCACCTCCGGCCGCCTCGAGCTCGTCAGCCTCTTCGGCACCCAGACCGTGCCGCAGCCGATCACCACCACCAACGAGGTCACGCTCTCCGGCAACCAGCTCAACATCACCAACACGGTCACGAGCACCAACATCATCTACGTCTATCCCACGACGCCGTCGCTCACGATGATCTTCATCCCGACGACGGCGACGCTCTCCGCCATCACCGGCAGCAGCACCGCGCTCGTGCTCACCCAGGCGGAGATCAACAACGTCATCTCGAGCAGCACGGTTTACTACGGTTCGCCCGAAATCCTCTCCGTCCTGCAGGTCGGCGACTACACCGCGACCCCGATCAGCTTCGATGATCCCAACGTCGTCTTCCGCGCCAGCCAGGTGTTCGTCAATTCGCCGCTGCAGACGCTGACCGGCCGCTTCTACATCATCGGCGACGGCACCACGACCACCCTCGCCGCCAACATCACCGGCCTCTCGCAGACCATCAACGACAGCGTCGAGGTCTCCGGCGACCGCTCCATCACCGCCACCTCCGGCGCCATCATCATCGGCAACCCCGGCGGCCAGATCGACGGCATCGGCAGCGGCACCAACAGCCTCACGCTGAACGCCTCGACCTCGATCACCGTCGCCAACGGCGTCGGCCAGAACAAGGCGCTGCAGAACCTCACGTTCAACGCCGGCACGTCCATCGATATCGGGGCGGCCGTCACGCTCGGCGGCAACCTCGTCGTCCAGGACGCCACCACCGTCCGCTTCCGCGGCGCCGTCAACGTCACCGGCAACGTCACCATCACGGACGCGACCGACATCGTCTTCGACGGCCCGGTCACCATCGGCGGCAACCTCACGATCGCGCGCGGCACCTCGATCACGTTCAGCGGCAACGTCGCGGTGGGCGGCAACGTCAGCATCGGCAGCTCGAGCGCCTACTCGAACATCTCGACGGTCACCTTCTCGAGCAACGCGCGCTTCGACTTCGGCGGCACCGGCGCCATCTACGCCAACAGCAACATCGTCTTCGGCAACGCCGTCGGCGGCATCGGCGGCATCTACGAGCCCGACTCGCTCACGATCGGCACCAACGCCACGCTGACGTTCGGCGGCAACGTCAACCTCGGCTCCGCCCCGCTCACCGTCGTCCAGGCGGCCACCGTCAACGTCTCCGGCACCCTCACCGCCGGCGTGCTCACGATGAGCAACGTCAGCGGCAACATCACCTTCGCCCTCACCGTCGTCGTCAACACCCTCGACGTGACCTCCACCGGCAGCGGCGTCTCCACCTTCGTCCGCCTCAACGCCCTCGAGGTCGGCTCCGGCAACGCCACCGTCACGTCGAATCAGATCATCCTCGAAGGCACGATTTCCGACACCGGCGCCGCCTCCATCCTCACGCTCAAGCCTTACACCGCCTCGCGCCCGATCGTGGTCGGCAATTCGCCGCCTTCCTCCACGACGCCGACGCTCAATAACCGCCTCGACCTCTCCGCGTCCGAGATCGGCCTCATCCTCCCGGGCTTCTCCGTCGTCAACATCGGCGACTCCTCCGCCGGCACCGGCACCGTCTATCTCGGTTACATGGGTTCGCAGATCGCAACCGGCGAATACTACAACAAGACCCAGATCTTCGGCGGCTCGATCGTCGTCACCCGCGACCAGGACATCAACGCCGCCGTCTCCGAACTCCGCCTCGTCGCCCGCACCGGCGACATCACCGTCAACGCCCGCCTCGGCTACTCCGGCGACGACACCTACTCCGAGCGCAACCCGTGGCTGCGCCTCGAGGCCGCCGCCAACATCGCCGTCAACTCCGGCCTCTACGCTACCGACCGCATCTCGCTGACCGCGGGGCAGGGGACCGGCTCCGGCAGCATCACCGTCGCCACCACCGGCCTCCTCGTCACCTCCAACAGCGCGGCGTCGAACCGCCTCATCGAACTCGCCGCGGGCCTCACCGCGGGCAGCATCACGCTCAACGGCGCCAGCGCCGAGGCGCCGATCCTCACCGCCGCCGGCACGTCCACCATCATCCTCTACGCGCGCGGCGGCACGATCACCCAGACCCTCGGACGCCTCGTCAGCGACCTCCTCGCCGCGCAGTCCTCCGGCGACATGACGCTCCGCACCACCGTCGCCCGCATCGGCTCCGCCACGCTCGCGGGCACGATCTTCGCCGATTCCACGACGCGCGTCGTCAACGGCATCGCCATCACCAGCACCGGCGCGCTTTCGCTCACCGAGTCCGACGCCCTGCAGATCGACCAGATCACGACCAACACCGGCAACGCCTCCGTCACCACGACGAATAGCGGCACCATCACGGTCAATTCCATCATCAGCACTTCCGGCAACGTCACCCTGACCGCCGACGGCGCCATCGCCGATTACACGCCCGTCGCCGACACCGCCGCCAACATTTCCACTGCCGGAGGCGTCACCCTCACCGCCAACACCGGCATCGGCAGCTCCGGCATGGCCGACCTCGACCTCGCCGTCGCCTCGGTTCAAGCCACCAACAGCGTCTCGGGCGACATCGTCCTCCAGGATCCGAGCGCGCTCACGATCAACGGCACCGGCCTCCGCACGCTCGCGGCCAACGGCAACATCCAGGTCACGGTCGACGCCGGCGCGTTCACCGTCAGCAGCGTCGTCACCGCCCATGGCTCCGGCACGGTGACGCTCACCGCCACCTCCGGCTCGCTCACGCAGGGCGCCTCCGCCGCCATCAGCTCGACCTCGGGCAACATCACCATCGCCGCCGACGCCGTCACGCAATCCGGCGCGATCTCCACCGGCAGCACCGGCACCGTGTCCGTCACGTCCGATGTCGGCGCCATCACGATGTCCGACGGCGCGAGCACCACGACCGCGACCGGCAACATCACTTACACCGCCGCCTCGTCGATCGCCGTCGCCACCATCACTTCGACCTCCGGTGCGCTCACGCTCACCGCGACCTCGGGCGCCATCACCGACAGCACCGCGGCCGAAACGGCGAACCTCACCACGACCGGCCAGACCACGCTCACGGCCAACACCGGCATCGGCGCCGCCGGCGCGAGCGACCTCGACACCACCATCGCCACGTTGCAGGCGACGAACAACACGTCGGGCAACATCGTCATCCAGGAAACCAGCGCTCTCACGATCAACGGCACGGGCGTCCGCACCCTCGCGGGCAATGGTTCGATCGACCTCGACGTTGATGCCGGCGCACTGACCGTTTCCGCGGTTGTCACCGCCCAAGGCTCCGGACTCATCACGCTCAACGCCGACGCGGGCACCCTCACGCTCGACGCCAACGCCACGTCGACCTCCGGCGCGATCACGATGACCGCCGATGTTGTGGCGCAGAACGCCAACATCACCACCGGCAGCAGCGCCACCGTCACCGTCACCGCCGACACCGGCTCGATCACGATGGCCGACGGCACGACTACGACCAACGCCACCGGCGCGGTCACTTACACCGCCGCCACCTCCGTCGCGCTGTCCGCCATCACTTCGACCTCCGGCGCGCTCAACATCACCGCGACCGCCGGCGCCATCACCGACAACACCGCCGCCGAGTCCGCGAACCTCACCACCACCGGCCAGACCACGCTGACCGCCGCCACGGGCATTGGCGCGACCGGCACGGCCGACATCGATACCACGATCAATACCCTGCAGGCTACGAACGGCACCTCGGGCGACATCTTCCTCCAGGAATCCTCCGCGCTCACGATCAACGGCACCGGCGTCCGCACGCTCGCGGGCAATGGCTCGATCGACATCGACGTCGACGCCGGCGCGTTCGTCGTCTCCGCCATCGTCACCGCGCACGGCTCCGGCACCATCCGCCTCAATGCGGACGCCGGCACGCTGACGCTCGGCGCCAACGCGTCGTCCACCTCCGGTGCGGTCACGCTGAACGCCGACACCGTTGCGCAGAACGCCAACGTCACCACCGGCGGCACCGGCACGGTTGCCGTCACCGCCGACGTCTCGTCGATTACGATGGCCGACGGCACGCTCACGAGCACCGCGTCCGGCGACATCACCTACACCGCGGCGACCTCGATCGCGGTTTCCGCGATCTCGTCGACTTCCGGTAACCTCGCTCTGACCGCGACTGCCGGCGCCATTACCGACAACACCGCCGCCGAAGCCGCGAACCTGGTGACGCCCGGCACCGCGACGCTCGCAGCCGCCACTGGCATCGGCTCCACCGGCGTCCTCGACATCGACACCGCGCTGGGATCCATCACCGCGTCCAACAGCACCTCCGGCGCGATCGTCATCGAGGAAGCGGACGCGCTCACCGTTACCTCGGGTGGCATCGTCAACAATGCCAGCGGCGGCGCGATCGTCCTGACCGCCGTGGCCGGCACGTTGACGATCAACGGCCAGATCCGCGCCACTGGCGCCGGTCTCATCCGCATTTCGGCGGCGGGAGTGAATTCCGACCTCATCTCCAATGCCGCGATCAGTTCGGGCAGTGGTTCGATCACGTTGTTGGCGGCGCGG